>JAJFIU010000162.1 GCA_021774695.1 Alphaproteobacteria bacterium
AAGTTGATCGAGCAGTTCAGGGGTCATGACAACGCAGTTACCCACATAGCGTTGGCGGGTAATGTATTTCCCGCACTGTATGGTTTCGGGATCAAGAAATCGGCAGGCTACATCGGTATAATGAATCTCGCCTGTTTCGTCGTCCTCCAACTTGTGCAAACAGCATTTGCCGCAGCCATCACACAGCGATTCCCACTCTTGACGGGTCATCTCTTCCAGTGATTTTTCGCGCCAGAAGGCCATCATATATCCGATACAAGCTGTGTTTTTGGTTGCGGGCCGAGGGTCGCTACTTAACTTTGTCTAACACCGACGCAAGGCTTTTAGCAATATCCTCGGGTTTGTCACGTGACGAAAACAGGCGCACATAATTTCCATCCGGGTCCATGACAAATGTAAGCGCTGAATGGTCCATTAAATAATCAGATGTGCCTGGTTGTTCGCGCTTGGCAAAATAAACCTTATAGCTCCCCGCCACTGCCCGAATTTCATCAACGGTGCCAGTTAAACCGAGCAACCGCGGATGAAAATCAGATAAAAACCCCGCCATTTCGGCTACAGTGTCTCGCTCGGGGTCAACAGTAATGAAAAGTGGCTGGACAGGTGTGGTGTCATAGCCAGCTTCCTCCAACGAATAGAGCGCGACAGACAGTTTTTGCAGGTCAAGCGGGCAAACATCCGGGCAATAGCTATAGCCAAAATACACCAACATGTAGCGGCCTAGAAAATCGGTGTTAGACACTTTTTCGCCTGTATGGGCTGTCAAAGTGAACGGGCCGCCCGGCCCGCCAGCACTGCCGGTCAGTGGCTCTTCCTGGTTGCTAATATAGAGGCGCCCAAGCAACAGCAGCGCCGCAACAAATACCAGTAGCCATAGCCCCAATCGCACCATTTTCATCACAGCTCTCCGAATTGTTACCCCGCCAATGTATTTTACCGGGGTTTCTCCTTGTGATCTCGGCTCCCTTATAGAAATATAGGCTGGTGTTGTCACGGCCCCTGCGGCAAATAGTGTCAACGAATGGAATTTTTGATTTGGCGCTATGGTGCCTGTTACCAATAAGTGGAGTTTTGATGTTGTTTTCAGTTCGTCGTATAGGGTTGTTAGCTATTTTGGTTTTGGCGTTGGGCGCGGTTACACCTGCATGGGCACAGAGCCCGCAATATGATTTATTGAAGGCGGTGGACAAAGCGGACCTTGTTAAAATCAATGACCTGCTGCGCTCAGGCATTTCGCCTGATACCCGTCGGCGCAGTGACCGCACCCCGGTAATCGTAATTGCAGCGCAATCGGCCAATGCTGCTGTGGTGAAACTGTTGCTCGACAATGATGCCAACCCCAACACCTCTGATAATAGAGGACAAACAGCGTTGATGGTCAGGGCTGTTGTCGGCGACACCAACATGATCAAATTGCTTCTGTCCTATGGGGCTGACCCCAACCGAGCTGACACAGGCCAGGAAACTGCACTGATGAAGGCGGTTAGGGGCCGAAAATTTAAAGCGGCTCAAGCCCTTATTGACGCTGGTGCAGACCCAAATGTGCAGGACCTGACCGGTAAAACAGCGTTAGAGTATGCGAAATTAAGTCGCTCCCGGCGCTTTGTACGCCTGTTGCAGGATGCCGGCGCTACTTACTAGTGTAGCGGACTGAATGTTACATCTTTTGTATTTGAGTAGCCTTGAAAATTGACCCTTTCCAGGAGTGCTCACTATACAGAGCTTGATCCAGATATACCTTGATAACGCCGCGCCGTGGATCCTTGTTTGGCTGGGAGCCGTGGCGCTGGATATGCTATTTGGTGGGCCAAAAGCGCTGGGGCTTGTTCCGTCGCTGGACAGTGTTACCACACAGTCAGTCCAATTTCTGCAAACAAGATTAGAACGCCAAACAAGGAGCAAACGAGCCCACTATTGGCGCGGCATCACCGCGGCGATAGTACTTGGGATAACCTTCGGTGCTGCAGGATACGGCCTTGACCAGTTGGTTTTTCTTCATCCGGCACTGACCGCCGTGGCTGTTTTCTTTATCGCGAAATTTCTTTCCCTGAAAATAGCCTGGCAACAAAATCAGAAGGAGATTATTAGCCCGGGCGCTGACAAATATCGCCGGCTTGCCCGCCAGCCGATTGAGCTTATTGTCAACTATTACATCCCTGCCGCTCTCTTATTCGTCGTCGGCGGTTTTAGTTTGTTATTGCCTTTTTCCTGCCTGCACGTCGCGAGCCTTTCCGCTCTGGAAAACCATGAAAAGTCTTTTTTCCTCAAACCATTTGCCCGTCTGCGGTCTGTCGCCGCTTTTCCAGGGGAGATTATTGGCTCGGCCGTAATGGCCATTGCGCTTCTATTTTGGCCTGCAGCAAACTGGAAACAGGGGTGGCTGTCAGTTTTCCATTTTGGAAAATCGATCAGGCTTTGGCCGCTAACTATCGCGGCGCATGCCTTCAATTGGTCAATAGAGCGACTTGATGGTACCCCTGAAAAAAAGTGGGTTGGCCCCACCCACGGGTTAGCGCATTTAAAACCCGCCGACGTTAAAAATGCGCTTATTGTCGCGCTTATTGCCTTTGCTATCGCAAACGCCGTCTTGGCGCTATTGTGGTTGGCGGCATTCGTTGGATGACAAAATGAAACCCGAGACACGGCACATAAAAAATACCGCAGGAAATCACTCGACCAAACCAGTGTTCGGTGAAATTTACCCAGATTTCGGCAGCGAAGGCGGTGTGCGCCTGGGTACATTGGTGGCTATTCGCTGGATCGGTGTAAGCGGCCAATTGTTTGCGTTGGCGCTGGTGGCCGCCGTTTTCCGTTTTGATGTTAAAGCCGAGATTACAATACCGCTTGTGCTGGTGTCCGCCGTTTTGAATTTATGGTTTTCGCTTCGGTCAGACAAAAACAAACGTCTGCCAGACAGCCAGGCCAGAGCGCATCTGGCATTCGACCTTATCCATGTCGCTGCGCTGTTGTTTGTAACTGGCGGGCTTTCAAACCCTTTCTGTATGCTGATGCTGGTGCCAACAACTGTGTCTGCCACCATGCTGACACGGCAAAGTACCTACGGCCTGATTGCGCTATCGCTGGGACTGGCAACAGCGCTAGCCTTCACGCCGTTTCCCTTACCGTGGGACGGCGCGCCGCCGGTCGTTGAACCGTTGTTTCTAACTGCAATCTGGATCAGCTTGTGTTTCACGCTGGTGTTTCTTGCCGTCTATATGGCCCGGGTTGGCCGGGAAAGCCGCATGCGGGCGCGGGCGCTTGTAGCAACCCAGTTTGCGCTCGAGCAAGAGCAAAAACTGGCCGCGCTAGGTGCGCTTGCCGCCGCCGCAGCACACGAGCTGGGTACACCGATGGGCACAATTATGCTGGCCGCAAAAGACCTTTTGACATCTTGGCAGGGCGATGATGAAACGAAGGCCGACCTGAAATTGATTCTTGCAGAAATTACCCGGTGCCGAAACATACTGGCCGAACTGCGGGAACATAAAAAAGCCGGCGTGGGCGAGCATTTCACCATGATGCCGGTTGCCGCCATGTTACGGGAAGCTGCGGCACCCCACGAGCAACGCGGCATTATCCTTGAGTTTGCCGTTGGTGCATCCGCCAACTTTGAAATTGCCCGCACACCGGAAATTATCCACTCGGTAAGAAGTATCGTGGAGAACGCCGTCGGTTTCGCCCGCGCTCAAGTGATCATTGCGGCGGACATGAGCGACGATATCCTAATGGTTACCATCGACGATGACGGGCCAGGCTTTGACCCGCAGATAATACGCAATTTAGGCGAACCTTACGTCACGACCCGCAGGCCGCGCCCTGGTCGCGACGGCGGGCTGGGGCTTGGATTGTTTATCGCAAAATCGCTGCTTGAGCGCATGGGGGCATCCCTATCGTTCGGGGCAACCCCTAGCGGCGGTGCCCGTACAAGTATATTGTTCCCTCAAACACAGTCTCTCAAATCGACCCCATTCACATCCACGTCCACACTCTAACCCGTTATATGAGGCCTATATGTCTGAAAAAAACCAAATCGACCCGGAAGATGTTTTGTTGATAGTGGAAGACGATCGCGCCTTTCGTCAGCGGCTTTCTCTGAGCATGGAGCGCCAGGGATTTACCGTTGTCGCTGCGGAAAGTGTTGAAGAGGCAGGGTTGATGGCGGCAGACCACAAGCCACGCTATGCTATCTTAGACATGAAGCTAAATGACGGTAACGGCCTCGATCTTGTGCCGACGCTGCGCCATCTCCGCGCTGATGTACGCATTATAATCCTGACGGGATACGGCAACCTGGCAAGCGCTGTTGCAGCGGTGAAAGCAGGGGCCGTGGACTATTTGGCAAAACCCGCTGACCCCGATGAAATCGTTAAAGCGCTGTTGACCGGCGACGGTGAGAAGCCGGAACCGCCGGAAAATCCCATGTCTGCCGACCGGGTAAAATGGGAGCATATTCAGCGCGTTTACGAACTGTGCGACCGCAATGTTTCTGAAACAGCGCGGCGCTTGAACATGCATCGGCGAACCCTACAAAGAATTCTCGCCAAAAGGTCGCCGCTTTAGCTAAAAAGTATCGGTAAAATAGAGGGCCGTGGGATCAGTAACCGCGCGGTGCTAACTCTTCAATTGCTCCGTCAGATGCTGAGTATAGGCGGCAAAGTCCGCATAATCCTGTTCCAGATCGAACCATTCAATAAACCAATCGGTCGCCCCAACAACCGGGTCAAGCGCTCGTAAAAGCGCCGACTCCTTCAGCCGCTTATGAACATCACGCATGGGCGCTGTCAAATCGTTCAATGTCGCTTCAGCGGTCACCCCTATGCAGTCGGCATTGGGCAGAGCAAACAGCCGCGCGCCTTTATTTTGCACCAGCGGCCTAAGCGCGGACGCCAATTCTCGGCGGTAATAGGGCTCTTGCATATGACGCTCAAGGCTGGACAGCTTAATATGGAAGGCGCGACGGCCAATGGTGTGACGCCGCAACCGGTGCACATAATCAAGCAAATCTTCCATAATGTCTGGGGGTTTATACATAAACCAACCTCAATTCACCGACCAAACCGTTTAACCTGATGAAGCCACCAATTAGATTCGTTTATCGAATAAACTGGCCTGTAATGCAAAATTTTATCATGGGTCAGTACAGTATCTACCTGATTATCGAGGATGTGAAAAGTGCCGTCAAGCTCAACGGCAAGGACGGCATGAGCGGCCCGCAAGTTTTCGTCCTGCAATACTACAAGGCGCATCTTCGCTGTATCTATGCCCATGCGTTTGAGAGTTATAAACTTGCTTATTGCGTAATCTTCGCAGTCACCATCTTTCATAAAAAATTCGTCTGGTGTCGACCAATAATCAGGTACGCCCCAATTAACGGGATCTACAATGTAAGTGGACCGGTTGAAGTAAAGATTGACCGCACTCAATAATTCAACGGTGAGCACTGTGTCAGCGGCGTCAGCAGATGCGGGTCCTTTAATGCGTTGATCGTCGATAAATTTATCCCAAGCTTCACGACTGCATTTCAGGCGCTCTCTGCCCCGGCACCTGTCATTGGCATTCGTATTGGTATTGGCGGGCGTTGCCGTATCAGTTGCAGCATCCGCTCGTTGTAAATTTTGCCTGCGCCAAACGCCGCTCCATTTATTGAATGATTTCATGTTGGTTGAGTGAATTTCACGGCTACCAAAAAGGCCGCTTGATTGGGCATAGGCCGAAGGCGTCAACAAACCCATCGCTGCGATGGCTATGGCTATCCCTATTGCCACACAATATCTGCTGGCGCGTGGATATCTGCTGGCACTTGACAAATTTTGTCCCTTTTTAGGTCAACCATCGGGCGGTGTTGTTACTTGCCAGCATCCGGAAAATAACAGAATGCCCGCTTGAGCGAGTATAGTGACAAATTCTAATAGTCTGTTAATTTATTATCGGTATTTTGATGTTAGTAACTTCACTCAGGCTAGCCAAACAAGGAACTGCACATGTCACAGCAACGTGAGCCCGCGCGCGCATTTATAGCGCCTGTCCTTGGCCTGCTGGCAATATCGATAGTTGCGCTGCTGGTTATCTTCAGATTCGCTGCTTCGGAAGCGGAAAAAGGCCTGGAAAGCTGGCAAAGCCGGATGGACCTGGTGGCGGACAGCCGTGTTGCCGAAGTCTCGGAATGGCTAAACCGACATTTGGGCAATATCGAGCGATTGGCCGGTGACGCCTCTGTTCAGCTGTATGCCTCAACAATTGTACAAACTGAGGATCAAGGTGATAACGGCGCCGAGGCACAGCGCGGCTATATCTTTTCGCTATTGTCCGTTGAAGCCGAGGCTAGCGGATTCCACGAGCAGCGCCCCATCGATTCCGTTTCGGCTAACGTAAAACGACCCAGCCGGGCTGGCCTTGCCTTGTTGGACGGCACGGGTAGAATATTAGTGGCGTCAACCGGAATGCCTATGCTGCGTCCGGAAGAAATAGCGCCGACCGGTGCTCGGCCCTTCGTCAAATTGGGGCCATCACTTGATGACAAGACGCCGCTGGTGCTTGTGGGCGCGCCCATTGCCCTGAGTGCTGACGGCCAAACTGTTACGGCCTGGATTGTGGGCGCACGGCCCCTGGACCGCGATTTTCTCGGCACACTTGATCAACCCGGTGATGACAGTACCACGGCTGAAACTTACCTGGTTACCAGCCCGGAAGCAGGCGCTGATCTTGTCACACCAATAACACCGCTGCGCCGCGGTGGCCGGGCCGGCGATGTGCGCCTTGACCCCGCGGCAAGCTATGCAGCACGCCAACCGGGCGGATTTGAGCAGTTGCTCAATTATGACGGACGGTTGGTGCTGGTTACTGGCCGGGAGCTAAGCGCCCCTGTACCCTGGGTTCTGGTTCGTACCATTGAGGCAAGCGAGGCTTTTGCCAACATCAACCAGCGCCGCAATAGTTTGTTCATTACGCTGTCGCTGGCTGCCCTTTCAATGCTCGGTGCGCTGGTTCTTGTGTGGCGCCACGGCGTTTCGCGCAAGCTGGCAAAAAGCTATCAGCAGCAATCAGCACTATCGTCAGAAAATCAGGCGTTGAGTATTTTTCTGCGCTCTGTCAGCGACAGCCAACCTGCAGCGATTGCAGCTTTGGACGCTGACATGACAGCCCGCTTCGTCAACAAACAAATGGGCGCTGTAGCCGGTATTGATGCGACGGAACTGGAAAATCGGCGCCTTGATACGGTTTTTGACAATGAAACCGCGGGCTTGCTGCGAGAAAAGGTTGAAGACGCCGCGGCGGGCACAGCCCAAACCATCGCGTCGCTGCGTCCATCAGCAGAATCGGACCGACTATTTAAAACCGACATACTGCCCTTGGAGGGTGCGGGTGAAACCTCGGCCAATGTGTTGCTGGTTATGCAAGACATCACAGACCTGGTGGCAGCCAACCAGCGATCCGAAAATCTGTTTCGCCAACTGATCAGCACCTTGACACAGATTATCGATGCCCGGGATCCCTGGAGCAAACACCATTCCGCGCGCGTTGCGGACGTTGCCTCTGCGATGGCACGGGAAATGGACTGGGGACCGGAAGAACAAGAAGCAATGCGGACCGCCGGGCAGCTGGTTAACCTGGGTAAAATATTTGTGCCCATTGATATCTTGACCAAACAATCCCCGCTTTCCGAGGACGAGCTTGCCTTGGTGCGTGACAGCATGAGCAAAGGCGCGCAGCTGATTGCCGACGTGGGGCTCAAGGGCTCTGTTGCAGAAACACTGGACCAAATGCGCGAGCATTGGGACGGCAGCGGTGAGCCAGAAGGTCGGGCAGGAGACGCTATCGAACCGGGTGCGCGCTTGCTATCGGTGGCCAACGCTTTTGTTGGCATCGTCTCGGCGCGGGCCCACCGGAAAAGCCTTGGGTTCGATAAAGCCGTCGATATCCTGCAAGCCGATGCCGGAAAACGCTTCGAGCGGCGCGCGGTAGCCGCGCTGCAGAGCATTCTCGAAAACAAGGATGGCCGCCAACGCTGGGCTGACTATACCAAAGTCCCAAACATTGATTGAACGCGACCATTGATTACATCAGACACCGGTCAAAAGCGACAGTCAGCCAGTAATAACCGTTGGCGGGTATACTAAAAAATCGGGGTTCAATTGCTAGCCGCAGATTGTGCGATTACGGACGCACCGCCAACATCAGGTATGCCAGCGCCAAGATCAATCCAGTCCATTGGTCCCTGCCAGTCGGCAACCTTGGGTTCACCGAGAAACGGTGTTGCAAGCGAGACCCCTTTGTCGGGCGCGGGCACTGACAAGGCGATGGCAAACCCTGAAGAACCGTCCGCATCGAAAACCGGCAAAAGCGTAACTTCAAGTCGCAGCATATAGCCGCGTTCATACTCGCTTTCCATCTGGATACAAATGCCCGCAGGGCACTCGCACACTTGATGAAGAATCGCGAGCATAAACGGCCACTGATGCTCTTGAATAAATTGCATATAATCCTGGCCGGCAATTTCACCGGAAAACCGGCCGATCACATTAGAGCCAGCCATGATGACATTCACACCTGTATCGGTGACCTTGCCAACCGTGAAATCTGGCAACAAATCAGGGATATGATGGGCTTTAAAATCGGTTCGGAGTGGTACGCCCTTGCTGGACTCGGCGGCCAATTCGCGCCAAATTTTTTCCAGCCTTAAACTTTTTTCAGTCCGCATCATCTGCCTTTTCCCCAAAAGTGCCTATGCAATAGCAGTCACTCACTGTGCTTGTATTGCGATAAAAATTCAAGATAAAGACCAGCTCTAAACAAAAAGGAAAAACAAACAGCGTCTGTCATTTGGGGTATTTTGGCTGCATGAACCCCACCGCACCAAGCGATCAGTTTATTCAGCCACTAACGGTCCGGCAAGACGCAATGCACCAACCCGGGCCATCTTCAAATGAACGGTTTTGCGACGTGCCGGGTGCAATTTTCGCGCAAACGCACCGCGAATCACATCACCGCCGTATGCGTCCGCAATAATAATACCTGTTGTTTCCGGAAGAGATGCCTGTTCCGACAAAACATCGATTGGGAAATTCGCATCGACTGCAAAATAAAATTCATCGCTGAACGGTAAATATTCTTGCCACTTATTGTCGGCCCTGAAATCTGCCAGGCAGGATTTTACCTCGACAATGATTACACTGCCCGATTTTGTGACGCCTACAAGGTCAGCGCGCCGACCATTAGACAGCGATAATTCGCATAAGGCTGAATACCCCATCGAATGCAGGAGCCGCATAGTGCCCTTGGTAATTAAAGCGGTGCTGGTCACAGTTTTTCACAGCCAAAATTTTAAAACGACAGGAAATCTGAACCAAAAAATTATTGTCGGCAAGAAAAAAGAACAAATGAGGAACAATTATCGTCCACAAAGGCAAAAATTACGGTTCTTCGCTGATAATTGCCATCAGTCTATTTTGAAGTGCAACGCCCTTCTCACCGCCGTCACCCTGAATTTTGTGGGCTAACACAACGTCAAACACTTTCACATGCGCGTCAATAACCCTGGCTGACAGGTTTTTGTCATCGGAAAGATCTTTGATATAGGAACAGAGCGAGCCACCAGCGAACGTCATCAGGGGGAAATCAAAACTGCCGCCCATACCCTTAATATTGTGGGTCAGGTCGTAAATACGCGCTGCTTTCTCGTCCGATTTCACTTCGGATCCATCCAACTCTGTCACAATGGTTTTCAGCTCGTTAACAGCGTCTGTTGTCCAGGTGACAAATTGCTCTACAAGTTCGGCGTCGTCAGCATAAGAAAAATCACCTGATTCCTCCTCGGGCATATACTAGGTCCTCATCAAAATTGCGTCTCAGTGTTAACAATATCTGAGCGTATAACACGATTGAATGATCTACAACCATAGAGCTAATCGTCTTCCGCAATAGTTTTGCTTGCCATATACCCTTCGCCTTCGATAAACCAGTGCCAGACCGTGAGATTGAGGAGCGTTCCGTGACACCAAATGATACCGCAAGAGTGCAGGCTTACCTGCAGCGCAAATTTAACAATAATAATTTTCGGCTGGTTCGCCGACCGCAGGCCCCTGATTCGGTAGAAGTCCTGTTGGGCGATGAGTTTATAGGCGTCGTCTATAAGGACGACGATGAAGGCGAACTCTCCTTTTCCTTCACCATGTGTATGCTCGAGGAAGACCTGCCTAGCCTCTAGGCATAGGCTTCTTGCTATACGGCTACCCAAAAATCGCTATTTCCCGGTTTGGATCTCGCCGTTTTGTAGGCTCGGGATATAATCGGCAGGCGCCGCACCCACAGCGGGGTAGTTGCGGGGCCAATTACGGGCCATCGTTCCTGCCCGCAACCGGTGCCACAATCGCCGACATAACCACCAAGGGATTATCTTGACCGGTTGAACCCCAAAACAGTTTGGCAATCGCTTCAATATGTAGGTTGATTTTTTCCATCGTTGCGGCGTCAGGGGCACCGACCAATCGGAAAATCCAGACATTTTTTGCCGGACCGTCACCGACAATAGCGTCTGATTCCAGCCCCCGTTTGAAATCACGTGCAGATTGCCGTGCCTGCGCAGCGACGATTTTGCCGTATATCTCCAATGCTTTGGGGTCGTCGAGCGCCAATCCATATTTAAGCGCCGCGCTAGGTGCTTTATATAGCTTTTCCTGGCGGCGATTGATCGCACGCGTGCCCGAAACTTCAATTAGTCCAACACCCAGCAACAACTCAATATGGTGATACAGCGAAGAGGGTTTCGCCCCCAACAGCGCCGCGATTTCACGAACCGACTTTTCCCCGACATGGGCTAACAGATCGATAATATCCATCCGGCGCGCGGACGTCAGGCAATCATATTGACCGCGCTGGTTAATCCAGTAAACATCGTCTGGTTGATCAGAGTGCATCAAACCGCCCTATGCAAAGGTGCGAAAACTAAATGTCTTCGCACCTTATTTTCCAGCCTGACTATTTCGGGCCCTGATCTTGGAACCAAAGCGTTGGCAGTGGTTTTTGGCGCGGCCATTCTTCATCAAGCGTATCGTCGTTATACAAACGACCGTTCATCATCACCCGGTGGATATCGGCTGTGTTTTTCAGGTCTACGCGCGGGTCACTATTGAGGACCACAAGGTCGGCAAATTTGCCGGGTTCAATAGACCCCACTTCCTGTTCGTGACCAATAATATGCGCACCGTCGATGGTTGCCGCCTTCAACGCTTCCATCGGTGTTGCCTTGCCTGAGCCCAGTGCCCACATTTCCCAGTGATAGCCAAGTCCCTGGAACTGGCCATGACTGCCAACCCCCACTTTGCCGCCGGCACGCTGTATATCGATGGCACTGTCAGCAACACGGGTGAAAGCATATTCTTCATCGCGGACCCAAGGTGCGCGTTTAGTCCGCTGGTCTATAACGCTGTGCGGCATAAACCGGTTCACTTTCACATCGTCGTGTGGGTTCATTTTAGTGAAGAAATAATTCTCCCCCCACGGCCCGCCGTAGGTCACCAAAAGTGTCGGCGTATAGCCAATGCCGGTCTGTGCTGCCAGCTGCTGCACGTCTTTATACAGTGGGATAATTGGGATATTATGCTCGTTGCCGGCAAAACCATCAATCATGTGGGTCAAGTCCAGCTTGGCGTCCAGCCCACCTTCGGTAGTGGGCATGATACCAACTTCCTTCGAGGCTTGTATGATATTCTGCCGCCGCTTCCGGTTGCCGGTAATGTAGGCTTTGATATTTTTAGTGCGATAATGTTCTTTATAGCGCGTCAACACTTTAACGGCGTCTTCTTTGGACTTGATCGACGTATCGCTGAAAACACCCGGGCCTGTTGACCAAGCCCGCATGCCGATCATACGGCCAGCTTCAACCAAGTCCTGATAAACAAAAATATCCGTGGTGCTTGTTTGAACGTCCAAGCCACTGGTAACGCCGTAAGCAACATTGGCAAGAAAGGGCCAAAATTGCTCTTCAATCACTTCGCTACGGCCCCAGTTACGCCAATGCCCATGGCTGTCGACAAAACCCGGCGTAATGAACTTGCCAGACATATCGCGCACTTCAGCACCGCGCGGCACGTCAAGCGATCCACTGGCACCAACGGCGGCAAATTTGCCGTTGGTGATCAACACGTCGGCGTTTTCCATGGTGCCTTCGGGGCCCATGGTGAGCACGGTGGCACCCGTCAGTAAAATGCTGCCTTCAGGATTGTCCCGCGGCACTTCCACCCGAGCCTTGAAGGAAATATAGTCCTTTTCCTCCTCAGCTTCTTCCTCTGCCGCGGCGGTATCAGCATCTGCTGCATCAGAGTCGGTATCATCCGCCTCTGCAGGTTCGGCTTCCTCGTCAGGCTTCTCTTCTTTCTCCGGCTCTTCCGGTTTGACCCATTCAACATCTGCTAATTTTTGCGTGTAAATAGTGCTACCTGACGACCATAATATGGTCTCACCGTCCACAGACCATTCGAAATAATCAACGCCAAAATCAGACAGCGTTTTCAGAGGCACAGAGGGTCCAGCTACATTAACGGTCGCTGCCTTGCGGCCAGTTGGCGGCACGGCAACAATCTGCAATTGCTCCTGCGAGCGTGCAAGGGCGTACCGACCATTAGGGCTTAGGCGCATATCACGCGCTGGCACCGGCTTGGCCGCAAAATAAAGACCCTGGCCCGTTACTTTCAGATGATCGCGGCGGTCAGTACCGTCGAGTCGAACAGAAAACAGCGATCCGTCACCGCCGCCAATCAAGCCGCCGCCAGCGTATAAATAGACCCGGTCTGGCGCGTCGCCGAAGTGGATGGTGCTGAAGCCAGTGCCTGCCAAAACAACGCGCTCGGCGCCGCTATTCACGTCCACTGCAACCAAATCGCTTGGCGGCGAAGGGTTACCCAAATTAAACTGATGGTTGGAGCCGCGCACTGCCACAATTTCGTCGCCGCCAGGTGTGAAATGCGGATCCGAGTAATAGCCAGCTGTTTGTGTCAGCCTTTGCGGGCGACCACGTCCGTTGGCACGCATACGCCACACATGGCCACCGCCCACATCCCAGCTAATATAGGTGATATAACGCCCGTCCCGCGACCAGCTAGGCTGAAAAACATTTTTACCTGCCCGGGTAATTTTGCTCGGAACCGCGTCTTCTTCAAGCGACATGGAATATAATTCACCGAGCGCAGAGAAGACAACGGTCTCTCCGTCAGGTGAAAGTGACGGTGTTTGTGCCATACGGGCAACAACCGGCCCTTCAGGGTCTTTCTCCTGCTGAATAAGGTTCGGGCCGACATCTATTTTTACTTTGGCGGTAAAGGGAATATTGGTTCGCGCGCCGTCGGCGATGGCAATACGCTCAATCTTACCGCCGCTATTGAGAACAATGGCGCTGCCATCCGGCGTGAAGCTATAGGCCGGCAACAAGTCGCGCGTTGCCCTCGATTCCTGATCATCCCGGGTGATCGGGTAGGCAAGCCAGCGGTCTTCACCGGTTGCCATATTACGCACGCGCAAGCCGGTTTGGGTTTCATGCCGCGTACCGTAAACCAGCATATTGCCGTCCGGTGAAATGGCCGGGCGCACGGCACCGCCGTATGCGTTAGCTATTGTATCCGTGGTACCTTCCTGCATATCGCGGCGAACCACCGACCAAGGGAAATTGGTCATATTGTATGAAAAGCCACCGCGGGCAGATGCATAATATAGATACCGCCCGTCTGATGACGGAGCGGCTCCCATCGAGTTCGGTTGTTGGGCTCGCGGTGTTGTGGGTCCGGCTGGCTTGGAATTGGTAACCTGAATGCCCTTGCCGCCGTGTTTGTGATACATCCATATCTCGTTGGCTCCGATGCCATTCGAGATTTGTGAAAGGAAGACATAATTTCCATCGGCAGACCAGGCCGGGCTCATGGCCTCGCCCGACTCCATCGATGAAAGCTTCTTGGGTTTGGTGCCGTCTGCACCGGCAACATAGAGATTATCAGACCCATCCTCATCGGATATAAACGCGATCTGGCTACCGTCCGGCGAGTAAACCGGCTGTGACTGAAACGCCATACCAGTGAGCAAAGCTGTCGCTTCGCCGCCCGCTATCGGCATTGTATAAACATCGCCCAAAAGCTCAAACATGATGTTTTGACCGTCCGGCGAAACATCCAGTGATACCCATGTGGCTTCGTCTGTTTCAAATTCTACCGTGCGCGCAGGCTCAAGCGGCAGGGCTTTTTCCTTGTCTTTTTTGGCGTCTTTCTTGTCCGCAGCTGGTTCGTCCTTAACTGCACCCAACACGGGCTCTACCCATTTTTCCTGCAACGTAGGGGTGCTCGCGCCCAATGCTAGTACCGGTGCAGACAATAAACTTGTTGAAAGAAGCGCCGCAGCCAGCGCCCGTTTGGTTGAAACAGACATCGAAATTCCCTCTTTTTGTTGACGTTCACAACCGGTTTTTCCCACCCCGGTTTTTCGTATTCTTTATGGCCCGAAAGTCGAGCGTTCAAAGCCTAGCGAGCCCCATCAACCTGTTCAAATAAATAATGTGATTTGAACAAGGAATTAAACCAATTGTATAGAAATGCTCAGTTGTGGCGAAGACAGGGATATACATCTCAGCCTTGTATCCGGATGCCATCCACAGCTATGATCATGCTCAATAATCCATCAGGCTTATGTATCCGGGTTATATTAGGAGCAATTAGGGGGGCATCATGAAACAGTTTATTAAAACGTCTTTATTGGTTGGCGGCATATTGTTGGCGCAAACATTTCAGGCAGTTCAAGCGGGTGACGGCGACAAATTGCGCGCTGCACTGGACGGTGCCACCCCCCTTATTGAAGACCTGAAATATCTCACTGACAAAATCGGCGGTAGGCCCATGGGGTCCAAGGCCAACGAGCGAGCCGTCGACTGGATAGCAAGCCGCCTGCGGGACGCGGGCCTTGCGGTCACAACCCCCTCTTTCGACCTGCCGCGCAATTGGATTGCCGGGCAGGCACATGCCACAGTAACCAGCTCTTCTTTTTCGTTTGAACCCACGTTTGTACCCCGGGTTTACTCCGCCTCCACTGACGGTGATGTCACTGCCAACATTGTGGATATAGGCCTTGGCACGGAAGAAGACTTTGCCCGCGTCGGCGACGCCGTAGAGGGGGCCTTTGCCCTGGTCCATACGCCGGTCCTAACCGATAAAGCTGGCCTTGCTGGATTGTTCAGCGAATATACCCAAAGCTACCACGCCAAAGCCCGAGCGGCTGCAGCCGGTGCCAAAGGCATTATTTATGTATCGTCCCGGCCCAAGGGCCTGATGATGCGCCATGTTTCGGTCAAGGCCTTTGATAATACGCTGATTACTGCCACCATCGACCGGGAAAATGGCTTGCGTATCCAGCGCGGCATCAAGGCCGGCGAAGCGGTGACCATGACCGCTAACATTAAGGCGGATGATACAAAAGGCGGACAGGCCCGCAATGTCATTGCCGAAATTCTCGGCAGCGAACGCCCCGATGAAATCATCATTATTGGCGCTCATATGGACAGCCATGACCTGGGCACCGGTGCGCTTGATAACGGCACCAACACGTCCATCGTTATGGATATGGCCCGCCAAATCAAAGCATCCGGTATTGTGCCCAAGCGAACCATTCGCTTTGCGCTTTGGAACGGCGAAGAATACGGCTTGCTAGGCTCTGGGGCTTATGTAGCTGCCCATATGGACCAGATGAACAATCACATTGTCAGCATCACCCATGATATTGGCGGCGGCCGTATCAACGGATATCTTGTTAACGGCGGTGCCGGACTGCTGGAAGAAACCAACCGGGCCATGGACGTGATCAACGACCGAGGCCCTTTTGCCAATTTTGTTGTGCCTATTGTCGGCACCGATAATTACGATTTCATGATGTACGGCGTGCCCAACTTGGTTGCCAGTCAGGAAGATGCCACATACGCCTCAAACTATCATGCGCAGTCAGACACTTTTGACAAAGTGGACCTGGTTCAACTGAAGAAAAATGCCGCTATCGCCGGTCACACGGTGCTGCATTTTGCCAACAGTGCATGGCGCGGTACCCGGGCAACCGCGGCTGAGATTGCAAGTATGGTTGAAGCCAACAGCCTGCATCCATCCATGGATAGTTTTGGGCTGTTGGATGCCTGGAGGCGGGGCGAGCGCGGCCTGAACCCAGACCCTGTTGATTAGCCACACAGCCCAATGGTCCATTGTGTTGCGATTGCTCCGGCGTCAGCTAAATAATTCTATTGAAGAACAAATGCCTTGGCGATGATCTTCCACTGGCCGTTCACCTTGCCCAGCGTGAGCGCGTCATAAAAATTGCCGGCCGAACGGAACAGTACAACCGCCAAATTATCGTTAACCACATTCATACTGATGATTTCGCCGGCGCGGTCACCACCTGGGGGGCTTGCGTTGGCGGCCCAACTGCTCAGAACCTCATTCATATCCTTCCATGACCGCACTGCATCTTTGCCGTCTTCGCCGCGAATCACCCCAACCATCGTTGCATTGTCAGCATCGAAAGCCCGAAGCAAGCGCTCGTGGCTAGCCTCACCTTGACCGTGAAAATAATCAAATACGGCTGCGGTTATGGCTGCTTTGTCATCGCTGGATTGTGCAGCGGCTGGCACTGCGAGAAAACAGGCCAGTATCAAGGTTTGCAAAATTCTCATCTTTTCTATCCCCACTATTTTGATCTGTCGTTGCTTGCGTGTCGTATGCAGTTCTCTAAACATAGAACGGAACAGTCACAACATACAATGCTATATCATAACCAAATAGACTTCAAAATAAATTTCGGGCCGGCTTTTCATTCCTGAACACCCCTTCAAACCAATACATCGCTTATTTTTGCTAATCACCAACTTCGCGTTATGTTGATGGATGAGACACCCGAGGATAAATTGGACCGTCACAGGCGGCAGAATCCGGGAAACCGAGACCATCACAGTCCGTAGCGCCAAAGGCTCAACGCAATGCTGAAAATAACCAACCTGTGCAAATCCTATTCGACCCCACAGGGAGAAATGGATGTGCTGAAAAACCTGTCACTGGACATTGCAGCTGGCGAAAAAGTAGCGCTGGTGGGCGAAAGTGGTTGCGGCAAAAGCACCCTGTTGCATGTGATCGCGGGGCTGGAGCCGATCCAGTCCGGGTCTGTAATGGTCGGCACGGCAGATATCGCAGCGCTTGATGAGACCGGGCGGGCGGCGCTTCGACGTGAAAAACTAAGCCTGATATTCCAGCAATTTAATCTGATCACCAGCATGACCGTTGCCGATAACTTAAGTTTCGAGGCCAAGCTGGCTGGTCGCTACGACCCGGCTTGGACAAACGAGTTAGCGGACCGTCTCGATCTTAGCGGGATGATGCAACGGTACCCGGAGCAACTATCCGGCGGCCAGCAGCAAAGGCTGGCAATCGGCCGGTCATTTGCAGCAAGGCCCAGCCTAATCCTTGCTGACGAACCGACCGGAAATCTGGACGAAGTTAACAGCGATATTGTGCTGGATATTGCCTTTGAGCTGGTAGCGCAAACCGGCTGCACCCTGGTGCTTGCCACCCACAGTAGTCGGCTGGCAAAGCGCGCTGACCGCATCGTTCGACTTAGCGCAGGTCGCCTGTCATGACGGCGAAGCCAACCACAAACTCCAAACCCAATTTTTGGGTGATTACAGGTGCTCTGTTCAGTCACTGGCGGCGCCACAAAATCCAAGCCATTACCTTGGTGGTTGGGCTTGCCGCGGCGACCGGCTTGTGGACCGCAGTACAAGCGCTGAACAGCCACGCACGCACCAGTTATGCTGCAGCCGCTTCGGCGGTTGCTGATGCAAACCGTCCGGCACTGGTTAGCGCCCACGGCGAACCGCTAGACCAAAGGGTATTTGCTGCCCTGCGCCGGGCTGGGCTTGACGTTACGCCTGTTGTCGAGGGACGATTTCTGCACCAAAATACGCTGATTGAGCTGACCGGCATCGACCCGTTCACGGCACGCCGGGCTGATTTGAGTATCACCGGACAATCATCCCAAAATGGGTCGGCAATGCTCAGGTTTATCCAGCCACCAGGATTGCTTTTTGCAGCGCCAGAAACTGCAGTGCTGCTAACGGATTTTTTTACCACACAGCCCACTGAAAGCAAACCAAAGATCGAGGTGAATGCCCGCCTTAGGGAAGGTACAGCAATCGGCGATATCGCTACCGTGCAGCAGCTAACAAAAATGGAAGGCAGGCTCACCAAGCTGTTGCTGCCCACCGGTGCCTCGTTTGATCCTAGTGCCATACCCGAGCCATGGAACGTTGCCCTGAAGTTAGAGGAAAAGCCGCAACAGGTTGACCTCAAGGGTCTCACTGACAGTTTTCATCTGAACCTCACCGCCTTTGGGCTGCTGTGTTTTCTGGTTGGCTTGTTCATCGTTTATTCGGCAATTGGGCTTGCCATTGAAGACCGCCTGTCCAGTATTCGAACCCTCAGAATATGCGGTGTGTCGCGGCGGCGGCTGCTTGGTCTGATGGTTTTTGAAATGGTCTGCTTAGCTGTAGTCGCTGGCACACTCGGTGTTATGCTGGGGTATTTTACCGCAAGTCTATTGTTGCCCGATATCGCAGCGAGCCTGCGCGGTTTGTACGGCGCGCGCATCAGCGGAGCCTTGTCGCTTGATGCGTCCTGGTGGATCGGCGGTATTGCGATCAGCATACTCGGTGTTTTAGCGGCAGCATTGGGTGGATTTTTCAGAGTTTCAAAAATGTCGCTGCTCGAGGCCAAAGGCGCCGATGCATGGCGAGCAAAACAAGACAAAATCATTACCATTAAAGCGAGTTTAGCGCTGATTTTCCTGAGTTTAGCTCTGATTTTCTATGGTTTTGGTGAGGGATTAATCGCAGCCTTCGGTGTGATGGCCGGCGTATTGCTCGCCGCTGCTTTCCTGTTGCCTTTAGTGCTGAAAGCCTTGCTGACTATTGGCGCGCGAGCCAGCACAACACCGCTTAGCCGCTGGTTTTGGGCCGATGCCCGCCAACAGCTAAGCGGACTTTCACTGGCCTTGATGGCCTTAATGCTCGCGCTTGGTACAAATATTGGTGTCAGCGGCATGGTCAGCGGGTTTCGCGGCACCTTTGATGCTTTTCTAGACGAACGCCTTTCTGCTGACCTGTATTTGCTCGCCTCATCCAGAGAACAAGGTCGAGCAATCATGGAATGGGCCAAGAACCAATCGAATATCGAGGCGGTTTTGCCGATCACCAGCGCGACCAGCCAACTGGACGGCCAATCGGGTAGCCAAGCCGTAAATATAGTTGGTTTTGAGGACCACCCCATATATCGGGACACATGGCAGTTTATCGAGGCAGCCCCTAATGTGTGGGACGGCGCTGCATCCGGCGACGCGGTTCTGATTAACGAGCAGCTGGCACGCCGCCAAAATAAATGGGTCGGCGACCAAATAACACTGACAACAGACGATGGTCCTCGCACATTCCCAGTGGTTGGTGTCTATTCAGATTACGGCAATCCACGGATTGAAGTTCGCATGCCCAACCATGCAGTATTGAGCGGTTGGCCAGACGCAAGACAACAACGATTTGCCTTTGTTACACCCGCTGGTGCGCAAGTGCGGTCTGATATCGTCCGGCAGTTTGACCTGCCCGGAAATCAGATCATTGATCAAGCCGCACTCAAGGGTTTCTCGCGCGGTATATTCGAAAAGACCTTCACAATCTCAGACGCGCTTAGCACCCTCACCCTAGGTGTTGCCGCCATTGCCATGTTCACTAGCCTGCTTGCCTTGTCTGGCGCGCGTATTTCTGGTGTTGCACCCTTGTGGGCGATGGGTGTGCCGAGAAAAACACTAGCCTTATACGAACTGATGAAAATCTTAATGCTGTCCTTTTTGACCGCGGTAGCTGCCATACCGCTAGGGATAGCCATCACCTGGTGTCTGGTAGCGGTCGTTAATGTAGAGGCATTTGGATGGCGACTGCCCCTGCACCTATTCCCCGGCCAGTGGGCGGTTGTTGGCATGCTGGGTCTGTTGAGCGCTTTGGTCGCCGCGATCTATCCGACCATAAAACTGCAAAGAACCCCGCCTGCGCTACTGTCAAAGGTGTTTGCCAATGACCATTAAACTCACTTTATCAGCGCTGCTGTTTAATTTAGTATTGACCATCGCGGTCTCTGGCCAAGAGTCTGCTTCTAGGGGTTTTGCGGGTCTTGGCAGTAACGCCGATGGCTTTAAATCCGTTGTGCCGGGTCGGGAGATTCAGTTCCCGGGCGATTTTGGGCCACATCCAGGTTTCCGCATTGAGTGGTGGTATGTAACCGCCAATCTGACCGCGGAAGACGGGCAAACCTTCGGAGCGCAGTGGACCCTGTTCCGCCAAGCAAGCAAACCGAAAGCGGCTACTTCAGTGTCTCCCACATGGTCATCAACCGGGTTCTGGATGGGGCATGCCGCCCTGACAAGTGTCGCCCATCACTATTCCGCTGAAAAAATTGCCCGAGGCGGCATCGGCCAGGCGGGCGCAAAACCCGCACCGTTTGAAGCCTGGATTGATGACTGGAGCTTTACAGAGATCCAGGCGGATTCAGGCGAACAATCTGCTTTCAAAATCAAGGCTCGAGGCGAAAATTTCAGCTACGGTCTTGATATGATAGCGACCGGTCCGATGGTATTGCACGGCGATGCGGGCTATAGCGTCAAGTCAGATCAAGGGCAGGCTTCCTATTATTTTAGCAACCCGTTTCTCGAAGTTCAGGGCAGCGTTACCATTGATGGCCGGGAGCTGAAGGTTACGGGTGACGCCTGGCTGGACCGGGAATGGAGCAGCCAGCCGCTTGCCAGCGACCAAAAGGGCTGGGACTGGTTTTCCCTGCGGTTTGACAGCGGCGAAAAACTGATGCTGTTTGGCCTGCGAGGAACCACCGGCGAACCCTTCAAGTCAGCCACATGGATCACACCGGATGGCCAGACAAAAAAACTTGGCGGGTCGTCCTTACAAATGCAACCTTTGCGCTTTGCCAGAGTTGCAGGCAAAGAAATCCCGGTCGAATGGTCAATTAAGATACCGTCGAAAAATGTCTCGCTTGTAGTGAAAGCGCTCAATGATGATAGCTGGATGACGACCAGCATTTCCTATTGGGAAGGGCCTGTTTTGGCTACTGGCAGCCACCCGGGGCGCGGCTATCTGGAGATGACAGGCTATTGATCTTCCCTTTAACCAGCGCCTAACTGTATAATCCCACGAATGCGAGACCAACAACCCTCAGTGCAAGTTCCTGCGGTAATGCGTGGGCGATACGCCAAACTTACCGGAAAAGGCGCGCGAAAAGGCAGCGGGTGACAGATAGCCGATTTGCCCCGAAACCTGCTGCACGCTGTAACCTGAAGTATCAAGAAGCGCGAGCGCCTTTTGCAGACGCCAGTCTGACAGATAGGCCATCGGACTGGTACCCACCAGTTCGCTAAACCGTTCTGAAAAACGGCTGCGCGACATACCTACTTCGGACGCCAAACTGGCAACAGTCCACGGCATGGCAGGCTGCTGATGAATGGAAAGCAGCGAACGTCCTATCTGACCATCGGTAAAAGCCTTCATAACCTCGCCAAAATTCGGATGATTGCTAGCGCCTGTCCTGAGAAGCTCGATAAAAACGATTTCCGACAATCGGGTTACAGTTGCAACACCGCCAAGGTTTTCTGCAAATACGCACTGTGTAACAAGCCGCAGCGTTTGATCCAGCCACTGGTTCTTGGCCCGGTCAGAAGACCTGACCAACAGATGGTCTGGTAGCGCTCGCAAAAGCGGATGATCGGCATCCTTTCGGAAACTAAAATGTCCACATATCATCTGTGTTGTGGCGGACGGGTCGCCGTCACCCACAACCAAAACCCCGTCATTTTTATAGCCAGCTGTAGTAAGCGCCGTTTCCAAATCACATATTGGGGTCTCGGGTGTACAGGAAATAGAATGTGTTGCCCCGTGCGGCACCAAAACCATATCACCTGCATTTAAATATGCACTGTTGCCCGAGGGAAACCGAATGTAACAGGTGCCCTCCACCACTAGATGAAAACGAGCAGCCTGCTCTAATTGAGGTACCTTTATACCCCAGGGCGGTGAGAAATCGGTCCTAAAATAGAAAACACCCTTCATGTTGAGCGTATCAAGAATATCGTCAAGTATATCCATGCCCTGTAATCCTTATGGCCTGTTCCCGGGGTTTCGGCATCCTACAACTATACTCTGAACCGGCGGGAAAAACACTCATGCTTTTTGCAGATCGTCCCATCCAGTATGCCGAACGTATCCAATTACGCTAGGGGCATAGCCAATCATCCAGATTTTTATATATAGGCAACAAGCTTCCACGAGGAAGTTCAACCGATGCTGCGGCGATGTCGGCAGCAAAATATGGAGACTTGGAATGTTAAAAAGATTTCTGATGACAGGCACCGCAGTTGTTGGCATGGCGCTTTCAGGCGCGGCATTTGCAGACAGTGGCCCATCCGACATGCAGATCGCGCATATCGCCTATACGGCAGGCAATATTGATATTCGCTATGCCCATCTGGCACTGGCAAAATCAGCAAACCCCGCCGTTCGAGATTTTGCGCAACTGATGTTGCAGGACCATGAAGCAGTGAACGATCAGGCGCTGGCGCTGCTCGCGAAACTCGGTGCTAACCCCGAAGACAACCCTACCAGCCAGAAACTGGTCTCGGATGCACACAGCAAACTGGACGAGCTGGCTGACCTGCACGGTGTCAATTTTGACCGGGCGTATGCGGCCAACGAACTAGCCTATCATAAGTTTGTCAATAAAACCGTTGAAGAGACCTTCATTCCGAACACCGACAACCGCGAGTTCAAAAGCCTGCTCGGTGAGGCGCTACAGGTCTTTAAAATACACCAAAATCATGCGGCAAAGATGGTGAAAAACCTCCGCTAAATTTTGTGGACAGGAAAGCACGCCCATGCGCTTTCCTGTCGCCTACTCCCGGAGCTTATCATGATCATGAAAATATTTTCACTGGGCACAGCATTAGCTATTCTTTTGGTTTTGACTGGCGCCTTCAACACACAGGCGAAAACCAGCGCTTCGCAAGGAGCGTCGGGCAATGCAAAAACTCATATTGTTGAAATAAAGGGATTTAAATATAACCCTGAAGTTTTGACCGTCAGCGTCGGCGACACTGTTCGCTGGATCAATTTGGATGCCGCCCCGCACACGGCCACCGCCGGGAATGAAAGCTGGAATAGCGGCAAGCTGAAGCGCAACGAGGAATGGGCCTTTACCGTCACGGAAACCGGCGAGACCCGATATATCTGCATCTATCACCCAGTCATGAAAGGCACGCTTATTGTTAAGGAACGAGACCAATGACAGGTCCGAAATGGCTACCGGCAGCCACTGGGCAAAAGGCTATCTGGAGATGACCGGCTATTGAAGCTTAAGCACGTTGCCCAACCCCGGGCTGCAGCCCACCACATCAGCCAATGTTTTACTGTCCAGAACCGCTAGAAATGCATTGAGCGCTTCGGCAATCATGCCGGAAAGCCCACATACACCGGTGATGGAGCACGAGTTTGTCTTGTTGTTAAAACATTCAACGATGCACAAGTCCTCTTCGCAAGACCGGACCACCGCCCCGATGTTGATCTGTTCAGGCGTGGCGGCTAGTCGCATACCTCCTTGTCTGCCCCGAATAGTAGTAATGAAACCATTGCGCCCCAACTGATGGACCACTTTCATCAAGTGGTTCTCGGAGACGGCGTAACAGGCAGCAATTTCCTTGATGGTTGAGAGACCATCGCCTTTGCTTGCCAGGTACATAAGGACCCTGAGCGCGTAATCAGTATGGCGAGTTAATCGCATGAATTTCTCCCTGTTACTTAAAGATATATTTTTTTTATTGCTTTTAGGCAAGGGCGTAATTATATCCTGTAAATAATATGCATGTTTAATGAACTCGGCATATACAATAGGAAATATCCGCAAAACCCATACTAACCGCAATAGTCGCTTCGCCGGAATTAGGAAAAAAATGTCACAAGAAACCCAATTAAGTGCCCGCACCGTCAGGCCGGCTTTCGTTGTTGAAGACGCGGTGATCGAAACGATTGTTCATACCTTTTACGATAAAGTGCGAGCGCACCCAGCACTTGGACCTGTGTTCAATGACGCCATTTCTGATTGGAAGCCTCATCTAGCGACCATGGTGAACTTCTGGTCGTCGGTGATGAACACCAGCGGGCGCTACAAAGGCCAGCCAATGCCAAAACATATGGCCCTGAAAGGCGTTACACCGGCTCATTTCACCGCGTGGCTGGGCTTGTTCGAAGATACGGTCACCGAGTTATGTTCGCCGGAAATAGCCGCGCGTTTTATTGAAAAGTCGCAGATGATCGCAAAGAGCTTTCAACTGGGCATGTTCGGCCTGCCGGGCCTGCCCAAAGCAGGTTTCCAAGCAGCAGATGAATAATTCTAACAGTCGTATGAACGGCCATCTACCGGCTGGCTTAACTGCTTACAAACGTACGCCTGTTTTTACCGAAAAAACGGTACCTAAAGGGCTGCTCAAAGACCACAATACAAAAGCCGGCGTTTGGGGCCAAATTCATGTGGAAAGCGGCCAACTCAAATATATCATTCCGTCAAAAGGCAAAAGCCACCTCTTGACACCTGGCATCGTCGGCACAGTCATGCCGGATGAACGTCATCATATTGAACCCGTGGGGCCAGTGCAGTTTTTCGTCGAATTTTGGCGGTAATCACTCTGCCGAAAACCGTTCGGGCGGACGGCGATGTTTGGTTGCTTGTTCATAGGCGTAAGCAAACTTGATAAGTAAACCTTCAGCATAAGGCCTGCCCAAAATTTGCAGCCCCGCCGGGAGCGTGCCGCGCGTATAACCCATGGGCACTGTCACTGCTGGCAAGCCGGTTGCCGGTGCAACCAGTTGACTGTTGTCGCCTTTATAGTCTGTGAGTGCGGTGGCCAGCGGCGCTGGCGGGTTGGTCCATGTGGGATAAATCACTGCGTCAACTGCCGCCCCGTCCATTGCTTTGATAACATCGTCCAGATAGGCTTTTCGCGCTGGATGGTTTGGGAAATCGAGGCAAGGTGGGCTCGCCTGTTCCGGGTGCTGACCAAGCGGTTTGCCGCCAAAAAACTCAAGCCCTTCTTTGATATAGGGCGAGTACTCACCACTTTCATAAACCTCCATCACGTCTTTGATCGGTGCATCCGGCCCTAAAGACTTAAGATACTGTTCCATATCGTAACGAAAGCGAACACAGAACACATCTGCATCCAGATGGTTGGCGAAATTATCAACCGTGAAGGGGTCAACAATAGTGGCGCCCGCCGCGCGCAGGTCAGCAATCGCCTGTTCAAAAACCGCAACAACTTCTGGGTCCGCATCTTCGGTGTTAACCAGTGCGCGCAGCACCCCAATGCGTGCACCCTTCAAGCCGCCTGTATCCAGAAAAGCAGTATAGTCTTTTTCCCGCTTGCCTTTGCCCAGTTCAGTGAAAGGGTCGGCAGGGTCATACCCTGTTACCACATCGAACATACGCGCGCCGTCCTCGACCGTGCGGGTCATTGGCCCGGCAATATCCCAGTCAAACGACAGCGGAATAACGCCGTCGCGGCTGGTAAGGCCAATGGTTGAACGAATGCCAAACAGGGCCAAATGCGATGAAGGCCCGCGGATTGAGTTACCGGTGTCCGACCCCATGCCTGCCGCGCCAAAACTGGCGGCTGTGCCCGATGCAGTGCCGCCGCTGGAACCCGCCGGGGTTTTGCTTAGGTCGTAGGCATTTGCGGTTACCCCGAACGAAGAGCTTACGGTTTGGCGCGGGCTAAAGGCCCATTCGGCCATGTTGGTTTTGGCAAGCACGATCGCCCCCGCCTCACGCAACTTGCGCACCATGAAAGCATCGTCTAGGGGCATACTGTTCTTAAGGGCGATGGAGCCGCCTGTCGTCGGCAAGCCGTAAGTGTCAAAATTATCCTTAACCAGCACCGGCACGCAAAACAAAGGGCCAACGCTTTCGCCGCTAGCAAGCGCTCGGTCAATGTCATCAGCACGCCCGAGGGCCGCCGGATTGATCATGGACACAGCATTGAGACCGCTGGAACTGTCATAGGCATCAATACGATCGAGATAGCCCTGCACAATCTGGCGGCATGTCATACGTTCATTTGTTATTGCCGACTGCACATCCGCAATGGTTGCTTCTACAAATTGAAATGGTGCCGGCTCAGCCGGAGCACACGATATAAGGCCAACAGCGACCGCTGCCGCAACAATTATTTGTTTCATTTTGTTCCACCCCTAGCTTGTTTCTCAGGCCCAATTCCCTTGAGAGCAAACCCTAACAGCCTTTGGCGGTTTTCTAAACCCCGCTACCGGCATTGTGATTTCTCGCCTCTAAACTTGTATGCAACTGTGAATAAGGTCAAAAAACGACTATTCTTGACTGTTTAGTCAGGAATAGGTAAGCTTCCGCAGGGAAATGACAAATGGGAGTGGATATGCCAGCTAATAGTGGCAACAAATCTTGTAGTGGCGGCGCATCCGATAGTGATATTGCAGCAAATTTTGACGATCTGCACAAGCCCTTGAATGCACTGCAGGCCATTGGTGCCGCAGATCATTGCATCTATTGCTATGACGCCCCCTGTATTCAGGCATGCCCTACTTCGATTGATATCCCTACTTTCATTCATCAGATTCGCACCGACAATGTGATGGGCGCGGCGCGCACAATTTTGTCGGAAAACATCATGGGCGGCACCTGTGCCCGCGCCTGCCCAACCGAAGTTTTGTGTGAGCAAGCCTGTGTTTACAATCACGGCGACGAAGCCCCGGTTGAAATTGGGTTGCTGCAACGGTTTGCCGTTGACCATTTAATGCAGGCAGGCGGCGCCCACCCCTTTATGCGTGGCAAAGAAACCGGCAAACACATTGCTGTTGTTGGTGCTGGGCCTGCCGGACTTTCCTGTGCCCACCGCGCGGCAATGCTCGGCCATGTGGTCACAGTATTTGAAGCCAAAAACAAACCTGGTGGCCTTAATGAATACGGCCTCGCCGCCTATAAAATGGTTGATGATTTCGCCCAGAAAGAAGTTGCGTTTTTGCTGGGCATCGGCGGTATTGAAATCAAATACGCCCAAACTCTCGGCGAAAACCTGAGCCTGCAAGAACTGCTTGAAAATTTTGATGGCGTTTTCCTGTCGGTTGGGCTTGGCGGCACCAACAAGCTGGGGCTGGACCGGGAAGGTACCGAGGGCGTCATTGACGCCATCGATTTCATCGAAACCCTGCGCCAGACTGACAATAAAGCCGAAATGGCAATTGGCCAAAATATCATTGTTATCGGCGGCGGCAACACCGCCATTGACGCAGCCGTACAGGCAAAAAAACTGGGTGCCGGGAATGTAACGCTGGTTTACCGCCGAGGTGAGGACGCCATGAGCGCCACGCCTTGGGAAGTTGAACTGGCGCGCAAAAACGGTGTGGTGGTTGAATTATGGGCCAAACCAGCCGCCATTAACGGCGATAGCCAGGTGACCAGCATGACGTTCGAGCGCACCAAAATGCTGAACGGCAAGCTGGCGGGAACCGGCGAAACCTTCGACATCATTGCGGATACAGTGATGAAAGCGATTGGCCAGCAGCTGGACATCGACCCGTTAAAGGGTTTTGAAATTGCTGGCGGCAAAGTTGCTGTTACCGCAGACTTTGCCACCAATATTTCTGGTGTTTTTGCTGGCGGTGATTGCATTGCAACCGGCGAAGATTTGACGGTTCAGGCGGTTGAAGACGGTAAACAAGCGGCCCATGCCATCAACGATTTTTTGACAAGCGAAGGAATGCACAATGGCTGATCTTGGATGCGTGATCGCAGGCATTGAGAGCATCAATCCGTTTTGGCTGGCCTCGGCACCGCCAACCGATAAACACTATAATGTGGTGCGTGCCTTCGATGCGGGCTGGGGCGGTGTTGTGTGGAAAACGCTGGGTATCGACCCGCCGGTTGTCAATGTTTCAAGCCGCTACGGCGTGCACCAGGATACCGGCGGCGGCATTATCGGCATCAATAACATTGAGCTGATTTCTGACCGACCTTTGGAGACCAATCTGCGCGAAATAGAACAGTGCCGAAAAGAATGGCCAGACCGGATCATCATCGGCTCGATGATGGCTGAAATTGACGAGCAGGCCTGGAAAGAACTGGCGATCAAAATCGCAAATTCGGGTGTGCACGGCATTGAGCTAAACCTTGGCTGTCCGCACGGTATGTGCGAACGCGGCATGGGGTCGGCCATCGGTCAGGTACCGGAAATGGTTGAGCAAACCACTCGCTGGGTCAGGGAAGCGGTTGATATTCCGGTTTTCACCAAATTGACACCCAACATCACCAACATTCTATGGGCGGCAGAAGCTGCCAAGCAAGGCGGTGCGCACGCGGTATCATTGATCAACACGGTTAACTCCATCGTGTCGGTTGACCTGGACGAAATGGCCCCAACCCCCGTGGTTGACGGAAAAGGCACCCACGGGGGCTACTGCGGCGCGGCGGTTAAACCCATTGCGCTCAACATGGTGGCTGAAATTGCCCGCGCGGCAGAAACGCAAGGGCTGGATATTTCCGCGATCGGCGGCATTGAAACCTGGCGGGACGCAGCAGAATTTATTGCCCTCGGCGCCAACGCGTTGCAAGTCTGCACCGCAGCCATGCTATATGGTTTCAGGATCGTTGATGACATGATTGACGGCCTGTCTACTTTCATGGACCAAAAGGGCTATCGTTCCATCGAAGATTTTCGCGGTAAAGCCGTTGCAAACACGGTGAACTGGAACGAACTGAACATGAACTTTGACACCAAGGCCCTGATCGACCCGGACAAATGCATCGAATGCGGGCGCTGTCATATTGCGTGCGAGGATACATCCCATCAGGCGATCGAATTTAAGGTGAACGAAGCGGGCAAACGCAGTTTCACCGTGGTTGATGAAGATTGCGTCGGCTGCAACCTGTGCGCCCATGTTTGCCCGGTACCCGATTGCATTGAGATGGTGCCGGTGGCCACCGGCAAACCCTATATGACTTGGCCGGAGCATCCGTTAAACCCGCTAAAGGCGGACCCAATAAGCAGCCAATAGGAAGGCTGGAAGAGAACTTACCGACAATTGTCAAATTGAAATGTCAAACTGGGGAGGCTGACATGAGCACACAAAATACCGGCCCTTTAGGCGCAGACGGAAAAGCGAACAATCTTGACGCTTACTGGATGCCGTTTACGGCGAACAGACAGTTCAAAGCCAACCCTCGCATGGTTGTCGGCGCCGACGGCATGTATTTCAAATTGTCCGATGGCCGCGAGTTAATGGACGGCATCGCTGGCCTTTGGTGCTGCAACGCTGGTCACAACCGCCCGCGTATTGTCGAGGCCATCCAAAAACAGGCCGCAGAACTGGATTATTCGCCCGCTTTTCAAATGGGCCATGCCAAACAATTTGAGCTGGCAAGCCGGTTGGCGCGCATGATGCCGGGCGATCTGAATAAAATTTTCTTTACCAATTCCGGGTCCGAATCCGTTGAAACTGCGCTCAAGATGGCAATTGCCTATCACCGGGCGCGCGGCGAAGGCCACCGTACCCGTTTGATTGGCCGCGAAAAAGGCTACCACGGCGTAAACTTCGGCGGCATGTCCGTGGGCGGCATGCCTGCAAACCGCAAGATGTTCGGCAGCTTGGTCACCGGTGTTGACCATATGCGCCACACTCACGGAATTGAGGAAAACCGTTTCTCTCGCGGCGAGCCAGCGCACGGCGTTGAACTTGCCGACGATCTGGAGCGGCTATGCGATCTGCACGACCCCTCGACAATTGCTGCAGTAATTGTAGAGCCACTGGCTGGATCGGCAGGGGTTATCGCACCGCCTGTCGGATACCTGAAACGACTACGCGAAATATGCGACCGCCACGGCATTCTGTTAATTTTTGATGAGGTTATCACCGGATTCGGTCGGCTGGGCACGCCGTTTGCTGCCAATTATTTCGACGTGATCCCTGATATCACCACGACAGCCAAGGCACTAGCCAACGGTGTCATCCCCATGGGTGCAGTTTTCGTCCAGGACAAAATTTATGATGCCTTCATGCAAGGCCCGGAAAATATGGTCGAATTTTTCCACGGCTACACTTTTTCAGGCAATCCGATGGCCTGCGCGGCGGCGCTGGGCACCCTTGACACCTACGAGGAAGACGGCTTGCTTACTCGCGGTGCCGAGCTGGGTGGTTACTGGGAAGACGCTGTTCACAGTCTCAGGGACCTACCCAATATTATCGATCTGAGGAACATGGGTCTGATTGCAGGCATTGAACTGGAGCCGAGACCGGGTGCGCCGACCGCACGCGCGTTTGATGCTTTCCTCAAGGCTTATGAAGCCGGGCTGTTGATCCGCACCACCGGTGATACCATTGCCTTGTCGCCGCCGCTGATCATTGAAAAAACCCATATCGACTTCGCGTTTGAGACCCTGCGCGGCATTATCAAATCGCTAGACTAAGGCCCAGACTGAGGCCCAGACTAAGGACAGACATGAACCATATCGAACATATCATCGACGGCAAACGCACTTCTGGTGCTGGCACCTCGGTTGCCGCCGTTTATAATCCCGCCACCGGTGAACAGGTTGCCGATGTGGTGATGGGCGGCAAACGCGACATCAACACAGCGATCGAAAGCGCCAAGGCAGCCTTTGCAGATTGGTCAACGACGCCGCCCGCGAAACGCGCGCGGGTGATGTTCAGGCTGCGCGATATTCTGGAGGCGCGCGCTGACGAGGTTGCCCGCACCATTTCCGCAGAGCACGGCAAAACCCATGACGATGCACTGGGCGAAGTTACTCGGGCGCTCGAGGTTGTTGAGTATGCTTGCGGTATCCCGGATAAACTCAAAGGCAGTTTCAGCCGCGATGTTGGCCCGGGCATTGATAGCTGCGACGAACGCCAACCGCTAGGTGTGGTCGCTGGCATCACACCGTTTAACTTCCCAGCGATGGTGCCCTTATGGATGATCCCCATGGCGCTGGCGTGCGGTAATACTTTCATTCTCAAACCGTCCGAGCGCGACCCATCCAGCGCCAATCTGGTACATGATCTGTTTGCAGAAGCCGGGCTGCCCGACGGCGTCCTGAATGTGGTGCACGGCGGTAAGGATGCGGTTGATGCGCTGTTGGACCACCCTGATGTTCAGGCGATCAGCTTTGTTGGCTCGACCCCGGTGGCAGAATATATTTACAGCCGTGGCTGCACCGCAGGCAAACGCGTGCAAGCACTGGGCGGTGCCAAAAACCACATGATCATCCTGCCCGACGCTGACATTGATCAAGCCGCTGATGCGCTGATGGGTGCAGGCTTCGGCTCCGCCGGAGAGCGCTGCATGGCGGTTAGTGTGGCCGTCCCAGTGGGCGAGGAAACCGCAGATAAGTTGATCGAGAAACTGGCACCACAGGTACGCGCCCTGAAAATCGGTCCGAGCACGGACGCAGAGGCTGAAATGGGCCCGGTAATTACCCGCGAGGCACAGGAACGCATCGAAGGATTGATCGCAGCAGGCGAAAGTGAAGGCGCAGAAGTGGTTGTTGACGGTCGTGGCTATAGGCTCCAGGGTTATGAAAATGGATTCTGGGTCGGCGGTACGCTCTTGGACCGCGTGACCCCGGAAATGACCGTTTACAAACAGGAAATTTTCGGCCCCGTGCTTAGCGTATTGCGGGCGAGCAGTTACGACGAAGCGGTTGGCTTGATCAACGATCATGAATACGGCAACGGCACCGCCATTTTCACCCGCGACGGTGATGCGGCACGGGACGTTGCAGCAAAAATTCAAGTGGGCATGGTCGGCATCAATGTGCCAATTCCAGTGCCGGTGGCCTACCACAGCTTTGGCGGCTGGAAGCGGTCCATATTTGGTGCCCACGGCATCTACGGCCCTGAAGCAGTTCATTTTTACACCAGACTGAAAACAGTTACATCGCGCTGGCCAACTGGCATTCGCGCAGGTGCTGAATTTACTTTTCCAAGCATGGGTTAAGAGGAAAAAATCATGACTATTAATACAAATGCAACACTGCGAGGCGGGCTCATTCAAATGGCGCTCAAATCCTCTACCGACAACGACCCCGAGACCATTCGCAAAGCGATGATCGAAGCCCATATCCCGCTAATCGAAGAAGCGGGCGAAAAGGGTGTGCAGGTTCTATGTTTCCAGGAAGTTTTCACACAGCCGTATTTTTGCCCGAGCCAGGACGCCAACTGGTACGAAAGTGCAGAGCCAATTCCGAGCGGTCCGACCACCACCCTGATGCAGGAATATGCCAAAAAATATAAAATGGTGATCGTGGTGCCCATATATGAGCGCGATGATGTCACCGGCATATACTATAACACCGCCGCTGTGATCGACGCCGATGGTAGCTATCTGGGTAAATACCGCAAAACCCACATTCCGCAAGTTGCCGGTTTCTGGGAGAAGTTTTTCTTCAAGCCCGGCGCGTCCAACTGGCCAGTCTTCGAGACGCAGTATTGCAAACTGGGAGTTTACATCTGTTATGACCGCCACTTCCCCGAGGGCTGGCGCGCACTTGCGTTGAATGGTGCCGAATATATCGTCAACCCGTCGGCAACCGTGGCCGGGCTATCAGAATATCTGTGGAAACTGGAACAGCCGGCTTCTGCTGCCGCCAATGGTTGCTGGATCGGCGCGATCAACCGCGTCGGTACTGAGGCCCCGTGGGATATCGGTGAATTTTACGGCCAAAGCTATTTTGTAAACCCACGCGGGCAAATTGAAGCGGAGGCCAGCCGTGACAAGGACGAGCTGATCATCCATGATATGGATATGAGCATGGTTGCCAAAGTGCGTAACAACTGGCAGTTTTTCAGGGACAGGCGCCCAAGCACATATGGCCGGTTGGTCGAGGGCGAATAATCAACGCAGCTTTCAAACCAGAGCAGCTTACTATCAGGGGGTGTTATGAGCGATTTTGACGCAGATCTTTGGAACGAAGACCTAGCCCCCACCACGGCGGAAACCCGCACGTGGGACTGGAAATCATATGCCGCCCTTTGGGTTGCGATGGTTGTATGCGTGCCGACCTACATGCTTGCGGGCGGTCTTGTCTCCGAAGGCATGAACTGGTGGCAGGCGGTTGTGACTGTGCTGCTCGGTAACATGATTGTTCTAGTGCCGATGATCCTTATTGGTCACGCCGGTGCCAAGCACGGCATTCCGTTTCCGGTTCTCCTGCGTTCGGCGTTCGGCACTAAGGGCGCGCGTATTCCGGCGCTTGCGCGCGGGCTAGTGGCCTGCGGTTGGTTCGGCATCAACACATGGGTTGGCGGATCGGCAATTTATGTGATTATCAATGCACTAACAAGCGGAGTAATTGCTGGCTCCCCGTTGCCGTTTCTGGGCATCGACTTGGGCCAATTTGCCAGCTTCATCGGTTTTTGGGCGCTGCATCTTTATTTTATCAAAAACGGCACCGAAAGCATTCGCTGGCTGGAAACACTGGCCGCCCCTTTCCTGATTTTGATGGGGCTGGTGTTACTGGCGTGGGCATATATTACTGCAGGCGGTTTCGGCGAGATGCTCGCGGCACCGTCGCAGTTCATTGAAGGCGGCGCGCGCGAGGGCCAATTTTGGACAGTGTTTATTGCCAGCTTAACTGCCATGGTTGGTTTCTGGGCAACAATGGCCCTGAATATTCCTGACTTTACCCGTTTTGCCAAATCGCAGCGCGACCAAATAATCGGTCAGGCAATAGGTCTGCCGCTACCGATGGCCTTGTTTGCTTTCATCAGCGTCGCAGTCACAAGTGCGACCGTCACCATATACGGTGAAGCCATATGGGATCCGGTAGCCCTGGCGGGGCGCATGGGCGGCTTGGGTGTTCTTGTTGCACTGGCGGCGCTTGTTGTCGCCACGCTTACGACCAATCTGGCGGCTAACACAGTAGCGCCCGCATACGGGTTTTCTAACCTCAGCCCCAGTAAAATCAGCTTCACCATGGGCGGCTATATTACCGCCGGTATCGGCATAGCGATTTTCCCGTGGAAACTGCTGGAGACAGCAGGCGGTTACCTGTTCGTTTGGCTGGTTGGCTATTCGGCTTTATTGGGGCCAATAGCCGGGATATTAATCGTTGATTATTTCTTCCTGCGCAAATGTAAATTGGACCATGGCAGCCTGTTCAAACACGACGGCGCCTATCCGGTTTGGAATTCGGCGGGCTTGATCGCGCTGGTTATCGGCATTTCGCCTAACCTGCCCGGATTTTTGCACGCAGCTGGCGCACTGGAAAGCGTGCCCGCAATATTTGACACACTCTATAGCTACGCTTGGTTTGTTGGCTTGTTTATCGCCGGCGGGCTTTATTGGGTATTGGCTAAAAAAACTTGAAGGAAACCGGACGACATACCCGATGACCGACGCCCAACATATCGGAATTGTCGCCTGTTCGGCGGAAGGTGCGGCGCTTTGCTACACGACAATCTGCAAAGAAGGTGAGCACCATTTTGGCGAGCACGCACACCCTGAAATTTCAATGCATACACAGTCTCTTGCCAATTATAACGCCTGCATTTACCGGGGCGATTGGCCAGCTGTCGCCGAACTAATGCTGACCTCTGCCACCAAGCTTGCCTTAATGGGTGCAGACTTTCTAATTTGCCCTGACAATACTATTCATCAGGCGCTTCAATATTTTAGTGGCCGATCGCCGCTACCGTGGATTCATATCGCGGATGTTGTTGCTGATGATGCGGTCGCCCGGGGATTCAGCTGCCTGGGACTCACGGGCACTAAGTGGTTAGTTGAAAGCGCTGTTTATCCAGATAAACTGTCGGAGCATGAGCTGAAATATATTCGCCCGATTCCAGACGAAATTGAGCATATCAACACGCTGATTATGGACGAATTTGTTAAAGGAATATTTGAGCCTGCTGCCGTTAAGTATTTTCAGCGTGTTATAAACCGGATGAAAGACAAGGGGTGTGATGCAGTTATTCTTGGATGCACCGAGATCCCGCTAATTATGAACGACCATAATTCGCCCCTGCCAACGCTGGATTCTACTCGTTTGCTGGCGAGGGCGGCCTTACGCCGTGCCGCTAGCGCTAACATCACTTAGGTACACAAAAGGAAGTTACAATGTCGCTGATCATCAAAGGCGGAACCGTCGTCAACGCAGACATTAGCAAGCCCGCTGATGTCTATATGGAAAACGGCATTATCAAAGCCATCGGCGAAAACCTTGAAGTGCCATCAGGCGCCGAGGTGATCGACGCGAGCGGGCAGTATGTTATGCCCGGCGGCATCGATCCGCACACCCATATGCAGCTACCCTTCATGGGCACAGTGGCCAGCGAGGACTTCTATACCGGCACTGCAGCAGGCCTAGCTGGCGGCACCACCATGATCATTGATTTCGTAATCCCTGACCCCGAGCAGCCCTTGATGGACGCTTACAAAACATGGCGCGGATGGGCAGAGAAATCCTGCGCTGATTATAGCTTCCATGTGGCAGTTACCTGGTGGAACGAGGGTGTGCACAAAGACATGGGCACCCTCGTGCGCGAGGAAGGTGTTAACAGCTTCAAGCATTTTATGGCCTACAAAAACGCGATCATGGCCGACGACGAGATTATGTATAACAGCTTCAGCCGCGCCGTTGAGCTGGGCGCCATTGTTACCGCCCATGCCGAAAACGGTGAACTGGTTTTTCAGCTTCAAAAGAAATTACTTGAGATGGGCATGACGGGGCCTGAAGCGCATCCGCTTTCGCGCCCACCGGCGGCTGAAGGCGAGGCTGCGAACCGGGCCATTCGCTTGGCTGAAGTTATCGGTGTGCCGCTGTATCTGGTGCATGTATCGACCAAAGACGGCCTGGACGAGATTATTCGCGCGCGGCTTGCCGGACAGCGCGTATTCGGCGAGGCGCTTGCGGGCCATCTGTTGATTGATGACAGCGTATACCGCCACCCGGATTTCGCTACCGCAGCAGCGCATGTGATGTCGCCGCCGTTCCGCGAAAAACTGCACCAAGATGCTCTGTGGAAAGGGCTGCAATCGGGCAGCCTGCAAACCACCGCGACCGATCATTGCTGTTTTTGCGCTGACCAGAAAGCGGCCGGTAAAGACGACTTTACCCTGATCCCGAACGGCACAGCAGGCGTTGAAGACCGGCTGGCGGTTTTGTGGACCCACGGCGTCTCAACCGGTAGGCTAACACGTGAAGAATTTGTTGCGGTCACCAGTGCCAATACCGCCAAGATATTTAATATCTACCCGCGCAAGGGTCGCATCGCAGTGGGCGCAGATGCCGACATCGTGGTATGGGATCCCGAGGCGCATAAAACCATTTCCGCTAAAACCCACAAGCAGAATATCGACTTCAATATTTTTGAAGGCATGGAGGTAAAAGGCTTGCCATCGCATACCATTAGCGGCGGCAAGTTGCGCTACAAGGACGGCGAGCTGATGATCGAAAAAGGCGATGGCAATTATATCAAACGCCCTGCCTTCCAGCCGATGTTCAGTGCGCTGGATTTGGCGGCTAAGGCAAAAATGCCAACCCCGGTTAAACGATAATTATTAGACCTGCTGCAAAAAAAAAGCACCCTGATTGACTGGGGTGCTTTTTGTTGTTTGTTGCTGCGAGGCTAGAAATCCAGAACCCGCTTGAGGAACATCAGTTGGACCGCCGCATTGGTCGCGGTCCGCTCCGGGGTGCCACCAAAGTTATGCCCGGCCTCAGGCATCATTCTGAATAACACAGGTTTGTCACAAGACTGCGATTGCTGCATTGCACCCGCCAACTTCAGACCGTGAAACGGCAAAACCACACGGTCCAACTCGCCCACCATAATAAGCGTTGGCATGCGGCAATCTTTTTCCTGCGCCAAATGATACGGCGACTGGCTAAGGATAGCGCGCGCTTCAGCCTCTATGTCAAACGATCCATACTCTTCTGTCATCAGCGCGCCGTTACCAAACAAAGGCGCCCGAACCATATCCGCCACCGGATAATCAATTGTGCTGGCGGCAAACACATCATTGTGGCGAATGGCAACAATGCCCCCAAGGGGACCGCTGGCGCTGGAAACATTGGCTGCTAGTTTAGTGGGGCTTGTATAACTATTGTCAATCAACCAGCGACCGGCAGCGACAAAGTCATCGACCGCATTTTGCCTATTTTGTTTAATACCCGCCTGATGCCAGCTTGTACCATACTCACCGCCGCCGCGAATGCCAGGCATGGCATATACGCCGCCCATTTCCATCCAGTGCATGATGTTTGGCTGATAAAACAGGAAGCTAACCCATTTATGCATGCCGTAACCATACATGAGCGCGGGGTTTTTGCCGTCAAGCCTAGTGGTTTTGTGGCGTGCCACATACATGGGCACACGGGTACCGTCCTTGCTGTTGTAAAACACATGCTCAATAATATAGTCATCTGGATCGATTGGAATCGGCGAACTGAATTGTTGTTCAATGAGGCCGGTGCGCACGTCCACGACGCTAATTTCTGACGGCGAAAGTGCGCTTAGGGTGCCAATTGTTATGGTGCCGCTGCCTGCAACGCTTTGAATGCCTCCCCAGATAGTTTTGCCCGATGCCAGATCAAGCACATATTTAAACGCGCCGCTTTGATCGAACACCGATACTTCGGGCACGCCGTCTTTCAAATAACCAACCAATATATGACCGCCCGCATAGCCAATTATATCACCGCCGGCACTACTGCCCACCAGCATGGGCAAGTCCGTTTGGGCTATAACCTCAACAAGATTATTTGGTCTATCAAGATCGACATAAACAACCCGGCCGTTTTCGGCCTGGTAATTGGTTTGGAAAAAAAGCCGGTTACCCTGGTCACCGATAAAGCGAAACTGATCACCAAGTTCGGCGAAAAGCTCTGTGATCGGTGCGCTCAGATCTTTGGTCGCATAGACGAGATAGCTGTTCTGAGCCTCCAGCCCTTCGCGGCGGCTGACAAACAGATATTTTCCGTCTTCCGAAACATAGGGCCGGTATAGCACTCGCTCGCCGTCCGCCTGTTCAATAATAGCAGTGTCATCATCCTGCGGTGTTCCCAGCCGGTGAAAATAAAGCCCTAGCTGTCTGGTGCGGGTTCCGGCGCCATTTTCAACATCGACGGAACGCGACCGATAATAATAAAATCCGCTGCCGTCGGCGGCCCAGGCGAGGCTGAGCAGGCCGTGACCAACCTCTCGGATTTCTTCTGGCAAATGCAAACCAGAGCGTTGGTCGACAATACGTAGTTTTCCTTCCCGGGAAATACCGTCGTTGTAGCCATAAACCACAAGATTGCCAACCCGGTCAGGCCAGTGAGTACCGCCAAAATTACGCCCTGATATGTGCGCTTCATCCATGGTTTTGTCAGGAACATTTTCAGAATCCAGGATAAGCCTGTCGACGCCGTTTTCCTTGATGCGAAGTTCGGGTGCAACGGTTCCCTGGGTCCTGTTAAGATAAAAAAGACGGTTACCGCGCACCTTGGGGGCAAACCGTAGATTAAAATTTGAAAGTTCGAAAATACGCGCCCGCATTGCATCATACTGCGGCCCTTTAATAAAATCGGCCGTTTGCGCTGTTTGATCCGCGACCCAGCTGTTTACTGCCTTTGATCCACTATCTTCCATCCAGCGAAACGGGTCTTTGACCTCAATCCCGTGAATAATCTGCGAGGTATCATCCGGCTTGTCAGCCTCTGAAGACCAAACCACAGTTTCCAGCAACATCAGGCTAGCCACCAAAGACGGTACAACCAAATATCTCGCTAATTTGCGTCGTTTCATTTTATTATCCTTTTCAAAGTGAATGTACCGTCGTCATGCCAGACCAAGGGTTGTGTGGCTTGAAAATCAGCTGAATTTTTGCTGAATTTTTGTTGAAGATTTTGGTGATTGCCGATTCTTGAAGTAGACAGTATCTATGAATAGCCCCTTCAAAATTGGCCCCTGGCTGGTCGAGCCCGAACTCAATCGGTTGACCAAAAAACGAGAGGTTCACACTCTGGAGCCGCGGCTAATGCGGCTGCTTGTTTTGCTTGCTGAAACGCCGAACAAACTGGTCAGCAAAGACGATATCATTGGCATCGTTTGGCAGGGGCTTTCGGTCACCGATGAAAGCCTTTCTCAAGCCATTTCAAAACTAAGGAAACTGTTGGGTGACGACCCGGACGCGCCGACCTATATTGGAACGATCCGAAAGAAAGGCTACCGCCTTCTTGCCGCCGTAAAGCCCTCTGGTGCCAATGGCGGTACAAAACCAGCCTCCATTCAGAAAATAGCCGCAGCGACCGTACTTATACTGGCCGTCGGGGTGTTTTACTGGGCAAGCCAAACGCCGATCAACGAGCCCGGCGAAAAAGCCGCCTTTCTGGTGTCGCAGTTGTTGACCAACGCGGCCGGGCGCGAGCGAGACCCCTCCATCAGCCCCGATGGCAGTTTTCTTGTCTATTCAAAATCATCTGAAGACCAGGGCCAAAATATCTTCCTGCACGGCATTGGTCGCGGCGTGGCCGACCGGCAGCTGACCGACCGAGGTCGAAATTTCGCGCCTGTAGTGATGCCAACCAATAACGCCGTCATTTTTATGCGCCTGCAAAACACACAATGTTCCGTGATGTTGCTGGATCTGATTGACGGTGCCGAACGCGTGGTCGGTGACTGTGCGGGTAGCAGCTTTCCCGATACTACTGTTTCAAGCGACGGCAGTTTAATTGCCTTCGGCGCACGCTCTCCAGAACAAACTACACACGCGATATACCTTCTTAATCCAACAAACGGAGAGCGTACCCGGCTTACCACGCCGCCCTCCGGAATTTGGGGCGACTATGATCCTGTTTTCTCAACAAACGGCAGCACCCTTTATTTCGCCCGCTCGGTTTCAGAGGCAATGCAGGATGTCTATAAAATTGATATTGGTTCCGGCCTTGAAACCCGCCTTACCTTCGACGGCCGCAACATTATGGGGCTAGCCCGTGCGGGCGGCGAAACCATATTCGCCAGCAACCGTGACGGCCGCTACGGCATGTGGTCGCTAGGCCATGAGACCAACAGGTTGGGCCGCATGGAAATTTCCCAGTCCGGCATTATCAACCCGACGGTTTCCCGCGGCGGTGACAGATTAATCTATGAAGTGGTTAACCGCGTGGTCGCACTTCAGTCCTACGCTGACCAAATTGCCAGCCCGCGTGTTCTACTGCAATTCAATGCAGAAATATTGCATCCGACTACCGCCAGCGACCGCATTGCTTTTTCGTCAAACAGATCAGGATTTTTTGAAATTTGGGACGCCGATAAAACTGGCAACGGACTGCGACGGCTAACTGACTTCCGGACTGGCTTTACTGCGCACCCGCGATTTTCACCAAACGGTGACCGCATAGCTTTTGACGCCAGACCAAATGGCTCAGCCCAAATATATGTAATGAACCAAGACGGCAGCAATTTAGCGGCTGTTTCTGCAGCCGGTATCAATCGTTATGCACCCACGTGGCTGCCCGACGGCAGCGGCCTTGTCTATGCAAAAGAAACAGGTGGCACACTAGAACTTTGGGCTTTGAATCTTTCAACCCAGCAGGAAAAGCAGCTAACCAAAACCGGTGGATATTTTGGTTATATAACCGAGGGTGGCACGCTGTTTCATGTTCGCCCTAACATGCCAGGCGTTTGGCAATTAGCTGCGGGAGAGCAAGAACCAAAACTGGTCATCGAGGGTCTAGAGTTTTCGGATTGGGGCAACTGGCGAGTGGCCGGTGGAACCATCAGTTATTTTCACCGCCAAACCAGAAGCGTGATGAGCTTTGATCTAAGCGCAAAGACAAACAATACGCAGCGCTTGATTGATGGTTTTGTGCCAACGGCAGACCCGGCGGTGGCTTTCAACAAGGACGGATCGCTCGCTTTGGCTGGCATAAGAAAAGCGCTTGAAAGCGATATAGAATATGTCGATATTGGCCCGCCGCAACCACGCTAGCGGACCATTGAAGCACTGCTGTATCTATTGGCGCAAATAGCCTTTCATCGGGCCTGCTATTTCCTCGCGTGCCTCGGCTGTTGGCAGATATTGTGGTTCAGCACGCAGGTGGGTTCGTTGCTCGTAAGCATAACCAAACGACAAAACCTTGGCATCTTGGTCTTTGGCGCCCATGAAAGAAAAACTAACCGGCATGCCGTGCACCGTGCCCATGGGCACGCTCACATGCGGGTATCCAGCGATGGCTGCCATCCAGCCCGCACCCGGGAACGAAGGCCATACATCACCGTTAATCGCATCAATGCGCCCCGGCACAGGACCAGAAGGCGCCACCAATATTTCAACATTATGCGTTGCCATCAGGGCGTCGATACCATCCTCGCGGGTTGCTTTCTGAACCTTATCACGCGCTTCAATGTAAGCAGGGTCGTCAAGGCCCGGCAGCGGCACTGATATATCAAAGATGCTTTGGTCATACAGTGCCAACTCAATGTCGGCATGTTCGATATTAAACGCAATTAACTCCGACAGAGTTCGGGTTTTGACCGTGTCAGGTGTTGAGGCCAGATAGTCATTCAATCCAGCTTTAAATTCGTGATACAGCAGCTGGCGAGAGCTTCCGCCGAAATCATCAACAGTGACCGGATTATCTGCAATTTCTATAACAGTTGCACCTGCAGCTTCTAGCTCAGCGACAGCGGCGTTGAAAAGCGCGATAATGTCAGCGTTTGGCCCTTCGGCGAAGCGCAAAACACCAACCCGCTTTCCGGCTAAAATACCGGCATCAAGAGCGGTTACATAATCCGTTTTCATATCACCGGTTGCCATCGCGTTCATCATCATCGCCGCACCCTTGACCGACTTTGTCATCGGGCCTGCCGTGTCCTGCGATGCGGAAATCGGGATGATATATTGCTGTGACACCAAACCAACGGTTGGCTTAAAGCCAACAACACCGTTTACCGTAGACGGGCAGATCACCGACCCATTCGTCTCTGTGCCGACCGTACCTGCAGCCATCGATGATGCAGCCGCAGCACCGGACCCGGAACTGGAACCACAGGGATTGCGGTCCAATTGGTGAGGATTGCGCACCTGACCGCCAAGCGCCGTCCAGCCGCTCATGCTGTCGTTGGAGCGGAAATTTGCCCACTGGCTCAGGTTGGCTTTCGCCAGAATAATTGCCCCGGCATCGCGCAGGCCCGCAACGAGCGGAGAATCGCGGCCGGTGATATTATCTTTCAAGGCCAGTGCGCCAGCGGTTGTTGCCATCTGGTCTTTGGTTTCGATGTTATCTTTAAGAATGATCGGAACACCGTGCAATGGCCCGATAGGTTCACCGGCCGCACGCATAGCATCAAGTGCACGCGCTTGCTCAAGCGCATCTGGATTTACCGTAAGCACACTTTGTAGGGTTGGCCCAGAACGGTCCACATTTTCAATGCGCGCCAGATAAGACTTAACCAAATCTTCCGAGCTTACCTCACCACTTTGTAGTGCAGCAGCGATTTCGGGCAGCGATTTGCTCATCCAACCGGTCGGCGCATAGGATACCGTCTCCGGCGCACCGGATGATGCGGGCGCACCGTCGGTATTGGTTTCGGGAGAACATGCTGCCAGCAAAGCGGCGGCAACGGGAATAGTGATCCATTTGTTCACAACTCGAGCCTTTCTTTTGAAAACTGCGGACATATCCCAGCGAAACCGACCCACCAAGGAAGACTGCTGAAACTGTCTACAGGATATGAATGTTGATAGCCGGGACAGACTGTAGCGCTGGCAGGGGCTGGATGTAAAGAGGGGGCACGCCGGTTCAACCAAACGTTACACCCACACCGCGACCACGCGCTCAATGGTCCAATAACCGGCAATCAATCCCGCAACATTAACCGCCATTTTAAGCGACATATCAAAAGAAGGGGCTTCAAACACGCGCATGACAACAGCGCGGCCTGCGTTTACTCCCAGCAACACTGCGGCAATGAACAATATCTGGCCCGCTTCAACACCCAAATTGAAGAATGCCAAAGCCTGCAGTTTAAACTCGTAAGGCAGTCCAATCTCGGCGAGCGCACCGCCGAAGCCAAACCCGTGCAACAGCCCAAAACAACTGGCAATCAACACTGGGTATTTTATAGCAAGCGAATCCATGCGCCCAACCCGCTTTTCTGCCGCCAGCAGCACTATACTGAAGGCAATTAGTGGCTCAACATAATTGGGGGACAGAGAAAAACCGCTGAGAGCCGTGAGCGCCAATGTAATGGAGTGACCAATAGTAAATCCCGTTACTGCCCACAATATTTTGCGCACGTTTCCAATCAGCAGCATCAAACAAACAACAAACAGCAAATGATCGTAGCCATCCAGAATGTGAGTGAAACCGCCAACACCGTATGTCTGAACCACGGTTTTAAAGTCAGGCTTGGCTGGTAGTTCGATGCTGCGGTCGGATGGTGGCGCTAAAAAACTGTAGCTTTCGCCGCTCGCCTCCTGAAACAAAACCAAGGTTGATAACACAGGGTTAGCACCGACATACGTCAGGTTAACCTTTGTTGGCTGCGTGCCTTGGGCACAGCGATAAAGCCGTCGACCCACAAGTGAAGGGGGCTGCGCTAACCCCGCGCTGGCACATTGCTCACCCACAATCTCGATGCCCGGAGTTTCGCTTTGCGTCAAGACTGGCGGAATTTTCCAGCGCAGTGTAAAGATGCCGTCTTCTTCCTGGGTAATTTCCACATAAATTGGTCGCCCTTCATGGGCCGAAGACGGCATGAAGCCAGCTATACAAGACGCAAGCATCGCCAATATAATTAATTTGAGCCTCATTTCAGCGGGAGCCGGAGGTCTGAGGTGCAGAAGGCAAATGTTTGAGAATGGTATAATGTTCAGCTGCTCGTTGGTAGGCCGCAAGCCGGGCAGCATCCAGCCGATCGCGCTCCATGTCAGCCAACACTTGGGCAGCAACATTTTCAAGTGGCAACGTTTGTGCTGGCTGCTTGCCGCGCATCATCACAAGATGGAAACCATATTTGGACTGAAAAGGGCCAATCCAGTCGGAGCCGGGCTCAGTGGAAAAAATGTGGGCCATCATTTCGGATCCGAAATGATCAGTCACCAGCCTGTCGGAACGCTCAACATAATTACGCAGGAAAAAGAAACGGTCGCCGTGCTGGCCAGCTTGCTCGAACGATACTTGTTCACTGTTGAGTTGAATAAGGGCGGCTTCTGCGTCGCGCTTGGCTTCCGCAAGCCCACAGTCCCGGGCATTGAAGAAAATATGAGTGAAGGTTGCCTGCGCAGGCTGGACATAGCGGTCGCTGTTCGCGCCGTAATAAGCTTCGATGTCCGCGTTGGTTAGGCCTCCCTTTTCCTCGCCAAACCCTTGAAAAATAAAATCCGTTTTCTGAATAAGACGCTGGCGAATAACATCATCATTTTGGTCAAGACCAAGCGAAATCGCCTCGCGGACCATGATTTCATCACGGATATATTCCGCTTCCAGTTTCGCCCGGCCAACAGCGTCTAACGACGACAGCAGTAGGCGCGCTTGCTTTGTGTCGAACGCTTTGTCCTGATATTGAAGATAAATCAACAGCGCCGGGTCATCGACAACAATCAGATACGCATTATCACCCTTATTCTCGCTTGGACCAAAAGCTGCGAGGGCCAGATAAAATAACGCACCGCCAACCAAAAATTGAACAAGCGGCTGCCTGAATAATTGCACCATCTATTCTATTCCCCTGGAATATTGTTCTATTCAGGGTGTGTACCAGATCGGCGAGGTATACGCACGTTCCTGTTGCACAGGCGGCCCTTCTTTTGGCGGTTCAATTTGCAAAGCAACCGCATCAAGCAAGGAATGGCGTGCTGTCGGCATCTGCAAAACCCGAACATAATAAAAGGCGCGCTGATCCGCGTTGAAATCCGGGTCCTGCCAAACGGTCACCAATTCCGGTGCGCCGTCATCTGATGTTAGCTTACCCGTTGTGCGGTCAACCGTATCAGCAACCGGCGACAACCGCCCGTCAGTGCCAATGGTCCTGCCTTCGGACCAGGCGACATCATAGATTTTCTCGTGCGACAAACCGCTGGCATCAACCCAGCCCTTGATAACCTGAACCCTGTCCAGGTTCGCACCAACCGGGTCTTTGACCGCCTGTATGACGAAGCTGGGCGCAGAGTTTCCGGCAGTGGATTTGATCAGATCACCGCCCATGGGAACGCCGTCGCGGTAGCCGATCTCGGCGATGTTGGTCAATCGCTCGTCAAGGCCGGAGAAATCCCAGCCGCCAAAGAAACGCACTTTCATGCGCGGGCCGGTGGTGCCGTATACTTCTTTGCGTTTGAAAGCCGCAAAAATTGCATCGCGGTTATTATCCTCGGCCCACACAGCAGCAAGCCCTTGCGCTGCCATATTCCATCCAGTAACCGCCCGCTTTCCAATGCCAAAATTCACTTTGGTTTCCGGCGTGCTGTCACGGGCCATTTTGCCCCAAAAATTATCTTCATCCGCCGAAGAAAGGCCACTATGGCTGTCGGTCGAGCCGATTACCCCAAATTTATAGGGGTTAACTCCCACTTTTGCCTCGGTTTCCAACCCAGTTTTCAGCGCTGAACGGACAAAATCGGCTTTGCTCGGCGTATATTTATATCCGCCGTCGGTTTTCTGGATGTAAAAACTATATTGCTCAAAATCGGCGAACTCATCGTCAGGTGAAAGACTGGGGTGGGTTTCGGAATCGCCCTTAATTTGAGTGATTTCAGTAACTGGTTCCCAATGATTGCGGGTGCGCGCATAATCAGCGGTTATCGGCACACCCTTCAGCGTAGTGTCCTGAAACATGTAGCCTTTTGATATATTGGAATTATGCGGAATCGCGATAAATTCAGCGCCGGTTTTCTCAGAGGTCTGATCCAGCCAAGCCCACAGGTCTTCTGGATACTGGCTATCATCGGACCCGTAGGGCTGATAGCGTTTGGACACCTCGCCGCCGTTCGGTGACATAACGATGCGGTGCAGATTTGCCCCTGTTGGGATCGAACTCCATTCCCAGCCAATAAAGCTGGTAAATTTCCCGGGATCATTATGCCGTTCGGCGGCGTCAATAATCTCGTCCCATGCTATTTTTTCCATGGCATTGGTATCGCCGAAGCTCCGCGGCGCTATCGGTCCGTTGGGGTCTGCTACCGGGTCACTGCCTGGGCTTTCAGCACTGCTGGGCAGCAAATCAAGAAAAACTTCTCCGGCTGTACCGTCCTCCAATTTGGAATTGAGGACCCGAATGGAGAACAACCTCTTGAGGCTGTCCCACCAGCCCATTTCGGGTAATTCAGGATCACCCAAATGTACCGCCCGGATCACACCCATCAGTTCGGCATGGTCGGCAACCACTAGAAAATCCAGTGGCCGTTCCAATTGCACACGGGCGCGGTTATAGGGGTGGATGACAGGCTGGCCTTTGGCCCAGCGGTAGGCGGTGTCAGGGTCTGCGCTTTTGTTGCCGTTCATAAAGGCATCAAAGGAATATGATGTGTGTAGGTGAGTATCACCCCAATAGAGATTGGTCGGTTCATCCTGCGCCAACACTGCGTTACTGCTTAGTGCCAAAACACTGGCGACCGCGATTTTACTCAGTTTCACCTAGTTTCCCCTCGTTAGCGAGACCCCCAAAGCAACTCGCAAGTTAATGAGGAACATTAGTTCATCTTTACCCGCGCCAAGTCAAGTTTCAGCAGCAGATTTGAAGATTGCCAGCCAACCCTATTGGTCATTGACCATCTGCACGCTAGATTAGGTTGAAGGATAATAACGGGAGAGAACTGATGCTGGTAAATTGGATCAAAATCGGGCTGACGACCGGATGCCTGCTGGCAGCGTCGGCGTGCAGTGATTCTGCAGACAACAATGAAGCGCCCGCTGCCGTCGGATTCGCTGAGGTCGACACCAAGCGAATTTTGGAAACCAGCCCCGGTGCTGAATGGCTGTCCCACAGTGGCGGCTACGATGAGCAGCGCCATTCCCCGCTCGCTCAAATAACCCGCGAAAACGTATCAAACCTGGGTGTTGCCTGGACCTATGATCTGGCAACCAACCGAGGCGTGGAAGCAACCCCCATTGTTGTTGACGGTGTTATGTATGTCACCTCTGCATGGTCGCTGGTATACGCCCTTGATGCCCGCACCGGTGCTGAATTGTGGGTTTACGACCCTGCAGTGGACAAGCGCGTGGCGGTTAACGCTTGCTGCGACGTGGTAAACCGCGGTGTCGGGGTATACGACGGAAAAATATTCGTCGGCGTTATCGACGGCCGACTTGAGGCACTGGATGCCAAAACCGGCGCGGTTATCTGGAGCACGGTCACGGTTGACCAATCGAAGCCTTACACCATCACCGGCGCGCCGCGTGTGGTTGACGGGCTGGTGCTAATCGGCAACGGCGGCGCAGAGCTGGGCGTGCGCGGCTATATATCCGCCTACAGCGCTGAAACCGGTAAGCTGGTGTGGCGTTTCTACACGGTGCCTAACCCTAACAAGGCGCCCGACGGCGCAGCATCCGATACAGCCTTCACATCTGTCGGCAACATCAGTTGGGGCGACGAGGGCGCATGGGTTACAGACGGCGGCGGCGGTACGGTTTGGGACAGCATCGTCTACGACCATGTGGGCGACCAGATCATCTTCGGCGTCGGTAATGGCTCGCCGTGGAACCGAACCATCCGCGATCCCGCTGGCGGCGATAACCTGTTCCTTTCATCCATCGTGGCAGTTGACATAAAAACCGGCACGTATAAATGGCATTTCCAAACCACCCCCGGCGATAATTGGGATTACACCGCCACGCAGTCGATCATTTTGGCTAACCTGCCACTCGGCGAAAATGGCGCGCCGCGCCGCGTGGTTATGCAGGCACCCAAAAATGGTTTTTTCTATGTGCTGGATGCCGAGACCGGCGATTTTATTTCCGCCAAACCGTTCGGACCTCAAAACTGGGCGCAAGGCTTAGACAAAAACGGAAGACCGGTTGAAAACCCGGCCGCTCGGTACGGCAAAGCCTCGTTTACCCAGTTGCCCGGCGCAATGGGCGCGCACAATTGGCACCCAATGGCCTATAATCCAGCACTTGGGCTGGCCTACATCCCGGCCCAGGAAATTCCACAAGCATACGCACTTGATCCGCTATGGAAATCCAATCCGTCAAAATGGAATACAGGCACTGACGCATCGGTTGACCTGATGGTCGACTTGCCGCCCGGCATGATTAAATTTCTGCGCTCCACGCTCAAAGGTAGGCTGCTGGCGTGGGACCCGGTGAAACAGGAAGCCCGCTGGAGTGTTGAACACGAAAACGCCTGGAACGGCGGCGTGCTTTCAACCGCTGGCGGCCTGGTGTTCCAAGGCAAAATTAACGGCGAATTCGCCGCTTACAATGCCGAAAACGGCTCGAAACTATGGAGCGAAGACCTCAAGTCCGGCGGCGCTTCTGGCCCGGCAACATTTGAAATCGACGGTGAGCAGTATGTTACCATCACAACGGGATGGGGATCTGGCTATGCCCTGTTTGCCGGTTTCGCCTACGACGAAAAAGTTGTCCCAACCATCGGCAAAGTGGTCACCTTCAAACTTGGCGGTACAGCACGAATAGCAGACCCCGAATTGGCCTATATTGAACGCACAGTAAAAACTGAACGCTTCGGCACAGCGGAACAGTTGCAGCTAGGATTGGTCCAATATGCGCGCAATTGCAGTGTATGCCACGGACCAGTTGCTATTAGCAGCGGCGTGCTACCAGACCTACGATGGTCTGCCTATGGCGGCGACGGTGACGCCTGGCAGGCGGTGGTGGGCGAAGGCGTGCTCGCCGACGCTGGGATGGTCTCCTTCAGTGCGTTTTTGTCTGCCGAGGAGATTGAGGCAATCCGCGCTTATGTTGTTGCGCAGGCCCACAATAGCCTTGCCGAAGAAGCCCCAAAAAACTAAGCGTCAAATCAGTAGATGCCCAGCGATGAGGAATATCGGGAACAGGATCACCGTTCTGAGCGCAAATATTTTCAGCAGGTCAATGAGGCTTAGCGGCAGGTGCGACCGCAGGATCAGCACGCCCACTTCAGACATGTAAATGAGCTGCGATACCGACAAGCCTGCAAGGATGAAGCGCATGCGTTCGTCTTCAATGCCCGACGCGACGACCGCAGGCGTGAATTGTTCAAGAAACCCAACCAGCAAGCCGGGTGCAACAAGCCGAGCCTCTGGCAGGGCCATCCAGTCCAGAACCACATAGACCGGCCACGCAATAATATCGAATACGCTGGTATGAAAAACCAGAACACTGGTGATGGTGGCAATGGCGAGCGACGGCCCGATGACCTTGGCCAGAGTGGTCAGTCCAGCAATGGCCCCTCCCAGAAACAAATTGGGAATGTTAGGCGCGTTCTCGGCACGCTTAACTGCCTGACTAATAGCCCAGTTGAAAAGCGAAACGTCACCTTCGCGCTCTTCATGGATTTGCTTGCCCACCGGCGCGTAATAAGTATCGGCGATCATCCGCAGCGGCTTGAGGCGGACCATAATCGCGGCGGAAATCAGGCATGCACCAATCACCGTCAGGTACCAGGTGAAAAACATATGATCGAGTTTGGCAGTTGCCGCAATCACCAGACTGAAAGGCAACGATACAATAGAGAAATTTGTCGCCACCGAGGCGGCTTCCCGCGCAGTGTAGCGGCCATCATCATATTGCTTGAGCGTGATCAGCAAACCCACGGACGCCGCCACCACCAACGACGATGTAGCATCGATCGCCGCCCTGCCCGGCAAGGTGAACAGCTTCTCAAATGGCCTGCGCAGCAAGGTGCCTGTAAATTCAAGAAAACCAAAATCTGTCAGGAAGGGCAAAAACAAACAGGCGACCAAAACTGTAAAAAACAGGCCAGGCCCAATAACGGCAAAAACAATACCGCCCGTGTCCGCAGCCAAGACAACCGCAGGACCGGCCTCAAAATAAACCATCAAACCAATGAAAGCCCCGAGCAGCCGCATCAAAAACCAGCCAGGTGTTGTGTCAAACATGGCAAACAATAGCGGCTTGCTATCTTCCCAATCAGGTTTGCGAACAAGAAAATAGCCCGCACCAACAACCGTGACGCACACAAAGCCGACAAGAATATCCAGCAATATTGCCTCGAACGGCGCGCGCACGAAACCCATGATCACGCCCATGACGATAGTGCTATTGCCGTCCACCGTTACCGGTGTGAGAAAAATAAAAATACCAACCAGCGACGGCAATATAAATTTGGCCAGACCCAACGCGCTGATGGGCTGTTCCGTAGGTTGATCTTCGCTCATACTGTCCCCGTTTCTAACTACTGCTCGTATCAAGCAGTATGCCGTCTCCCCAAAACGACGCTAGCAGTGACACGGCGATAGAACAAGCCGGGCTAAACAAAGCACGGCAAAACAAGTCGACTTGTTTTTAGGTTAACGGCAGTGCAGTTACCCGGCAACGCTGACAACATCGTCCAACGTGAACTCATAGGTCGCGTTGCAGAACTGGCAATTCACATCAATGATGCCGTCCTTAACCATATCTTCCAGTTCTTCTTTCCCGAACTGGCCGAGCACACCTTGCAATCGCTTGCGCGAACACCGACAGGCGTGAACAAGGCGCGCCGAATCAAAAACCCGAACCCCGTCTTCATTGTAAAGCCGGTACAAAACCGTATCCAGATCCAATTGCGGGTCTAAAAGTTCATCTGCCTTAACGCTGTGCATCAACAGGCTGGCCCGGTCCCAGTGTTCCTGGGTCGCGCGGTCAAGAAGCCGCTCCTGCCCTTCTTCGCCTCGTGCCAGATGCTGCACCATAATACCGCCTGCGCGCCAATGGCCGGTCACGTCGTTTTTTGCACATACCAAACGAAGTTCGGTCGGCGTTTGCTCTGAATTCATGAAATAATTTCGGGCAACATCCGCAACATTGTCGCCGGTCAGGTCAACAATACCCTGATAGCGCTCCATATCATCACCCTGGTCGATGGTCAGCGCCAAATAGCCCGACTTCGAGCCAATCAAACCTTTAAAACTGGGATTTTTGCCGTAGGTGGACAGTTTCGCTTGATCAATATCAGTGTATCCCCGCAAACGTCCCACACCGTCGTCGCGCCGCTCATAGTCCGCGACCATCATGGGAACCGCGCCGCTTGATTTCGTCTGCACAGTAACGATGCCGTTAAATTTCATGATCGAACCCAGCATACCGGTAAGCGTCAGAAGTTCGCCGAGAATACGCGCAACCGGGTCCGGGTAACTATGCGCCCGCAGTATCTGGTCAACCACGGTACCCAGCCGCACAGCGCGGCCGCGCACATCCATACCTTCAATTTGAAAGGGGCGTACTTCGTTGTCGCGGCTGCCGTCGGGGTCGGCGACAACAATCGGCGTTGTGTGGTCTGTATCAGTCATTTTTTCTGCTATTATTTGAAGTTTAAATTTTGCCGAGGCACCAGGCCAATATGGCCTTCTGTGCGTGCAACCGGTTTTCAGCCTCGTCCCATACAGCTGATTGCGGCCCATCGATGACGCTGGTTGCCACTTCCTCGCCGCGATGGGCAGGAAGACAGTGCAAAAACACGGCATCTGCAGATGCTTTTTTCATTAACTCTTCTGTCACTTGAAAAGGTTTGAAGGCGTTCATTCGCACATCGCCGCCGCCGTCGCCCATAGACACCCATGTGTCGGTAATAACAGCGTCGGCACCCGCTACAGCCTCAATGGGGTCACTGCCAACGGTAATATCCCCGCCCTCAGCTTTCGCCCACGCAACAGCATCGGCTGATGGCATATATCCCTCGGGGCACGCCAGAGTCAGTGAAAAATCAAACCGTGTTGCCGCTTCGATCAACGACGTTGCAACATTGTTACCGTCACCGACCCAGGCAACCTTGCGTCCCTGCATTGGACCAATACGCTCCTCAAGCGTCAACATATCTGCCATCAGTTGGCAAGGATGAGACCGATCAGTTAGCGCATTGATAACCGGCACGGTCCCGGCTTTTGCCAGCTCCACCAGCGTTGCATGATCGTTGGCGCGCACCATCACTGCATCAACATACCGGCTGATAACCCGCGCTGTATCGGCCACGCTTTCGCCGCGCCCAAGTTGCATAGCGGCACCCTGTAGCACCACACTGCTACCGCCCAGCTGGTGCATTGCCATTTCAAAACTAATGCGGGTGCGGGTGGAGGACTTTTCAAATATCATCGCCAACGTATGGCCGGCAAGCGGCGCACCTTCATCCAGCGCGCCTTTGGGCAACCCAGCGCGCGCCGTCTTCCAAACCTTGGCCGTATCCAGAATGTGCCGCAGCACTTCTGAGGGCAGGTCCTTCAGGTCCAAAAAATGACTACTCGGCGCGGCGGTTTTCATGCACGGCTTCCAGTGTTTTGGTTTCAACCAGCTATTTTTTGCTGCGAAACCCAGCTATTTTTTGCTGCGAAACGACGTCAAAGATGCATCCAGATGATTGATCGCTTCTTCGATGTGGCTTTCATCCAGAATAAGCGGTGGCAACATACGAACAACCATGTCGCCGGCAACCGCCGGGATCATGCCGCGCCCGATAAGGTCAACCACAATATCACGCGTTGGAATATCAGGCACCCGGATACCAGCCATCAGACCCTTGCCGCGCACTTCGCTGATCAGGTCGCCGTGGCGTTGCTGCAACGCTGCAAGGCGGCCATGAAGCATGTCACCCATTTCAATGACATGGTTGAGAAACCCAGGCGCAAGCATCTCATCCAAAACAGCATTACCCACCGCCATCGCCAGCGGATTGCCGCCGTATGTAGATCCGTGCGTGCCAACAATCATGCCTGATGCTGCGTCTTCCGTCGCCAGACACGCACCCAGCGGAAAGCCGCCGCCGATGCCTTTAGCTGCGGTGATAATGTCCGGCTCAATACCCGACCATTCGTAGGCAAATAATTTACCGGTGCGCCCCATGCCACACTGAATTTCGTCAACCACCAGCAGCAAACCGTTATCGTCGCAGATTGCGCGCAGCGCCTGCATGGTCTCTACCGGAATCGGCCGAATGCCGCCTTCGCCTTGTACCGGTTCAACCATGATACCACCGGTATTGGGGCCGATTGCCGCTTTTACGGCTTCAATGTCATTGAAGGGCACAACATCGAAACCCTCAGGAAGCGGCTCAAAACCTTTGGTCAATTTTTCCTGACCCGCAGCGGCGATCCCCGCCAGCGTACGGCCATGAAATGCCGACGCCATTGTGATGATGCGGTAGCGACCTTTTTGGCCTTTATCATGGTGATATTTACGCACCATCTTGATCGCACATTCGATTGCTTCGGCGCCGGAATTACCAAAGAAAACCGTGTCGGCGGCGCAGGCGTCTGTCAGCCTTTTAGCAAGCCGTTCGCCTTCAGGAATAGTGAAGCCATTGGCTGTATGCCAAAGTTTGGCGCCTTGCTCCTGTAGTGCCTTCACCAGTGCCGGGTGGCTGTGCCCGAGGCACATAACGCCGATGCCCGCGTAGAAATCCAGATATTTTTTGCCGTCAGTATCATACAGATACATGCCCTCACCGCGTTCAAACGCGATCGGATTGCGGGCATAAGTTGGCATCAATGGTGTAATCAAGGTCCTTCTCCCTTAAAAAGGTCCCAAACTCTATAATAGAATCGGGCTCAATCGCCACACAGGTGTGAATTTAAAAAAACGTCCGTCAAACGTGAGAGCCGACACACAGGTTGGTACCGGCTGGTCAAGCGGTCAAGATGCCTGCGGCCCTGCCGGTTGTCAATGCTAGCGAACCTATATTTTCTGCGGCCTGAAGTAAGGTTTACTCTGGTGCTTCACCGGCAGTTGCACACCGCCGATACGGCGGTTCAATACGCCGAAATTCACCGTCACGCCTTAAGGCGATAACCCTTTTTAAACACCAGATAAACCGCCGCGGTCAAAACCATGTTGAACCCTAAAGTGAACAGCACTCCAACCATCAAATTGCTATCGGCCCGATCGATAAAACCGTAACGAAAGCCATCAATCAGATAGAAAAACGGATTGATACTGGAGAAAAGCTGCCAGCCTTCACTCAGTCGTTCAATCGAGTAAAATGTGCCCGAAAGCAAGCTAAGCGGCGCAATGACAAAATTGGTGATCGCTGCAGAGTGGTCAAACTTTTCCGCCCAAATGCCCGCAAGTACACCAACCAGCGACAGCATGGCACTGGCCGCCAGCGCAAAATACAGCACAGCCCAAACGTGCGAGACCGCCATGCTAACGCCTGGCATCAATACAAAAGCCATACTGACCGACAAGCCGACCACAATGCCGCGCGTTACACCGCCCATTACAAAACCAATGGTCAATTCAAGCGCTGACAAAGGCGGCATCAGCGAATCAATAATAGTGCCTTGAACTTTGGAAATGAGAATCGATGACGATGTATTGGCGAATGCGTTCTGCAAAATCGCCATGACAACCAATCCGGGCGCCAAAAATTGACCGTACGACATGCCTGCCACCATGCGGCCACGCCCGCCTAGCGCCAGTGAAAAAATCACCATAAACAGGATAGTGGTCACCGCTGGTGCCAACAGTGTTTGCGTCCATACTTTCATGAAACGCCTGGTTTCCTTCAGGTACAGGGTTTGCAAACCCACCCAGTTAACCCACCCGATGGTACGAGTTCCCAGTTCTGGATAGGACATGCTGCTGGTGTCTGTCACGGCGTGCGCTCCGGCAAAAGGGTCAAAATATGAAGGTTCCTTCATATGGTGATACATGAGGTCTTGGCAAGGGGGGGCGCAAGGCGATATAAATAAATCGAATCTCGACTCGCAAGTCGTCTCATAAAAATATATAGATGCCGTTAAACAGCATTCAATCAAAGGACACCTTCATGGCCTGGACGGAAGACCGCATCGAGAAGCTCAAAAAACTCTGGGACGACGGGTTGAGCGCTAGCCAGATTGCCAAAGAATTAGCTGAAGGTGTTACCCGCAACGCTGTGATAGGCAAGGCCCACAGGCTTGGTTTGAAGTCGCGGCCTTCTCCGGTTAAAACCGATACTACAAAGAAAAAGGCGGCCCCCAGACCTGCAGCCAAGAAAAGTGACAAGAAACTCGTGTCACTTTTGGACCTGACCGATCGCATGTGCAAATGGCCGCTTGGTCATCCCGGCGACTCGGATTTCCATTTCTGCGGAAAGTCATCAGAGCCGGGCATGCCTTACTGCGCTCGCCACTGCGCTGAAGCCTATCAGGCGCAACCACCGCGTCGTGACCGTCGCCCCAACACGCGGGCACCTATATTATAAGTCCACCGCTCGCCGCCCAGACCAGACTAGTCCAAACTGGGGAAATAAGCCGGAAATAAGCTGTACAAAATCTGTATTTTAGCTTTTTTCGGCTGATTATCAGCGACTTCAACAATTAGTTACCGGTTCACTCTTGCCCTCTTTGGCGACGGCGCTACCATCATTTTCGGAGTGAGGTCACATTTAGGGAGAGTCGAATGACCAGAAAATTTACCTTTAAAAAAGTTGCAATCGCCGCTCTTGTGTGTGCCGCGCTGCCGCTTTCTTCATCTGTTGCCGACAGCCACGAGGGCGAAGAAGAGCGCTTTTTCGAATCAAAATACCGCCACGATACAATGCAGCATTTTAATTATTCGATGCAAAAACTGGTGCCCATTCTCTTTCAAGGTACCGGTAACCCGGACCACCTTCCGGCCATCGCCACAATCCTAGCAAGCACAGCTACCATGACAAAATCGGTGTTTGAAAAAGACACCCGCGGCACCGAAGGTTTTACAAAAGCAAAAGACGCTGTTTGGGAGAACTGGGAAGACTTCGCCAAACGCATGGACGCCCTACAAGTAGATACCGCAGCATTTGCAGAAGTCACCCAGCGAACCACTGACAAGGAAGAAATTATGGCTGCTTTTAAAAATGTTGGCCGCAACTGCAAAGGGTGCCACGACGAATATAAAGCAAAGTAAAATACGCTGGTAAAATTTGATACCTGTAAAGCGCTCCCTTAATTTAGGGGGCGTTTTTTTTGATCAGAAGACCGATAGGCAAACCGCCGCACCGACCGCGAAAAACAGTAATAATGCCAACCAGCCTGGCTTCATTATCGGGACAGACGCTGAAGGCTCAGCACTGATATTTCCGCTAATCATCGGCCAAATTAAATTGGCCCGTTTAAAAACGCCGTACACCAATACAACAAGTACATGAAACGCCACAATGCCGATTAGGATACGCCCCAGCAATGCATGCCAACTGGTAAGGTCGCTGGACAGGGAACCAGTTACTTCCCTGGATAATGGTCCTGAAAAAATCATGCCGTCACTGGCAAACAAACCCATTGATGCCTGCGCCAACAACAATACTAGCATTAATACTACCGACAGCCCCCCAAGCGGATTATGGCCAATGGCCTTATAAGGAAGCCCGGCAACCATTTTCTTCAAATGCGCAAAACCCGCGGTTGGACTTTTTACAAATTGGCTAAAGCGGGCGGTATCGCTGCCGACCACTCCCCACACGATGCGCCATATTACCAACATTAAGGTCGCAATACCGGCATTCAAATGTATATCTGCATAGATGCCGAACTTGTCCTGAAACGCCGAATAGGCCGACAGGCAAAACAAAATTGCCAACGCCCAATGAAACAGGCGAATGCCCGCATCCCATACTTTTACCGTCTTATTCGGCTTCTTCTCGCTCACCTATGCCCCCATCATGTCTTGGGTGGCTTTCACAATATCTGGGCTGGCCGGCAGCCATATGTTTTCCGCGCCCGGCGCATAAGGAACCGGTGTGTCGGGCGGGCACAGTTTCCTCGGCGCCGCCTTTAGCGAAGCAAACGCCTGCTCGGTCACTGCAGCGATCACGGCGTCGGCAAAACCGGCAAAGGCGGCTCCTTCATCGACCACCAACAGCCGTCCGGTTTTACGTACGCTGGCTGCAATTGAAGCCACATCTAATGGTTTGATCGTGCGCGGGTCGATCACTTCTGCTGAAACGGAATTTTGGGCCAGAAGACCAACGGCCAGTTCAGCCTCAACCGCCATAGCCGCGGCGGCGACAATGGTAATATCGCTGCCCTCGACCACGGTTCTGGCTTTTCCGAATGGCACGTTTGGCAACACCAGTTCGACGTCACCATCAATTCCATACAGCTGTTTATGTTCCATCATAACGGTTGGGCCGCTGGATTTAAGCGCAGTTTTCAACAACCCCGCTGCGTCTGCTGGCGTCGACGGACACACAACAGTCAGTCCTGCAACCGACGCCAGCAAGCCGTGCAAGCTGGCGCTATGCATAGCGCCAGAGCCATCACCCGCTCCCATTGTGGTTCGGATAATCAGCGGCAGGTCCATGCGACCATTTGACAAAAACCGCGCCTTGGCAGCCTGATTAAGGATCTGATCGAAGCACACGCCGATAAAATCGTTGAACATAATCTCTACCACAGGCCTAAGGCCGGTCATCGCCGCACCCACCGCCATACCCACAAAAGCGGTTTCCGATATGGGGGTATCGATAACCCGGTTCAGCCCGTATGTTTCCGCCAGTCCTTGCGTCACGCCGAACACGCCTCCGCCCGGAGAAGCACCCTCAACACCGGCACCGCCAACAATATCCTCGCCGATGCAAATGATTTGGTCGTCTGCTGCCATTGCCCGGTGAAGCGCTTGGTTAAGCGCTGTCGCCATGGTCATTTTGACCGCGCTCATACCCCGGCTCCGGTGATTGATATCCAGCGATCAAGCTCCACGCGCCCGACCTTGGGTGCAGCCAAAGCCACTGCAATTGCGGTGTGCGCAAGGTTTTCCGCTCCATTTTTTGCCTGTTCACAGGCCAGCGCGTCAACACCGTCTGCCAACAACTGCGCGCGAATTGCCCGTATTGCACCGCCTCCATTTTCAGCATCCGTTGAGGTCTGTTGCTCACCGTAATAGTGACCATCATCTCGCCCCACACCAACTTCAATAAATGCAGGTTTGAAAGCGCGTGCTGACGCGGTTGCTCGCTCCAACGCATCACAGCAAAGGCGTATATCACAGCCGTCAGCCACAAAAGCGTTCAAGCCAAACGACGCTGCGCGCTGGATGAAACTACCGCTGCCACCGGCAAATGCAGCACTTGTGGTTTGTGCTACGCCGTTATTATACAAGACAAAAACCATCGGAAGTGCCAATGCAACCGCTAAATTCATGGCCTCCAAAACCGCGCCCTGGTTAGCGGCGCCGTCACCAAATACCGCCACACCCACACCGCCGGTTTTCATGGTCTTGGCGGTCAATGCAGCCCCGGCAGCAAGTGGCACCTGCGCGCCGACAATGCCGTTAGAGGTCAGGAAACCAGATTCGGGTGCAATCAGATGCTGGGTGCCCGCCATGCCGTCCGACAAGCCGCCAACACGGCCCAGAATCTCTTTGGCAACTTTAATAGGATCAGCCCCCATCGCCAGCGCCAAGCCGTGGCTTCTGTGCGAACCGGTTACCCTGTCAATGGTCGGGTTGAGCGCATCGGCCAGCGCAGCGTCCGCAATTTCTGTTCCGGTGCTCAGATGTGCCAAACCAGGCACTTCACCCGCATCACACTGACGCGCAATCTCGTATTCAAACGCGCGAATAAAGCAGGCTTTTTCAAACAATTTCAGCAGGTTCAACGACATTCTTTACCCCTACACCAAGTATTTGGAAGCCGCCAGCCGAAATCAATGCCGTTTTTTCCACAAATCACTGCGAATTTCGCAGAAATAACGTGCAAAACAACCAATTTATCGCCATAAGACTGTGCACGTCATTAGTGGACAAACTGTCGCGGTGGATACCGAAGATGGTTGACTCGCAACCCATACATCCCATATGTAAACCTGACTTAATTGGTCATATATAGTATGATCAAGTCTCACATCGCGGGAACAAAGGGCCAACCCCATGATAAGACTTACAAATTTAGCAGACTATGCAGTCGTTTTGATGTGCGAAGTTGCGGGTGCAACGGACCGGATCAACGCCCAAAACCTGTCCGCCAGCACCAATATACCGGTGCCGACGGTGTCGAAAATATTAAACGCATTGAGCCGGGCTGACCTGCTGGTGTCGCACCGCGGGTTGAAGGGCGGCTTTGTCCTTGCGCGGGCCGCAGACGAGATCACCGCTGCTGACATCATCGAAGCCATTGATGGACCCATCGCCGTCACCCACTGCACGGAGCCCACAGATAACGATTGCAGCTATACCAACATTTGTGTGATGCGCCCCAAATGGCAGGTTATTAATAGCGCGGTCAAAGATGCTCTTGATGATGTCACACTGGCCTCATTGGTTACACCCGTCGGCGGCGAAGAACTTGTTGCCCAATTTGAAGCCCAGGCGCTAAGCGCCAGAAACTAGATAAAAAACTAATTAGCAAGGAGCCAGCCACATGGCAGGTACCCAGGAAACCCGGGAACAAGTTGCAGAAATAACCGGTGACTATAAATACGGTTTTGTAACCGATGTTGAAATGGACATGGCCCCCAAAGGCCTGTCGGAAGACATCGTGCGCTTTATTTCTGCCAAGAAAAAAGAGCCGGAGTGGTTGCTGAATTGGCGGCTCAAGGCCTACCGCGCCTGGTTGAAAATGGATGAACCTGACTGGGCCAAGGTCAACTATCCAAAAATCGACTATAACGACACCTATTTTTACGCTGCACCAAAAAGCCAGGACAAGCCAAAAAGCTTGGACGAAGTAGACCCCGAATTATTGCGGGTATACGAAAAACTGGGCATCCCACTTGCCGAGCAAGAAGTGTTGGCGGGAGTTGAGGGCGCGCGCAAAATTGCCGTAGATGCAGTGTTCGATTCGGTATCGGTTGCAACAACTTTCCGCGAAGAGCTGAAAAAAGCCGGCGTGATTTTCATGTCCATATCAGAGGCGGTTCACGAATATCCTGAGCTGATTAAGAAATATATGGGTACCGTTGTGCCGCAGCGGGACAATTATTTCGCAGCATTGAACTGCGCGGTATTCTCGGACGGTACGTTTGTTTATATCCCCAAGGGCGTGCGTTGCCCCATGGAGCTGTCTACGTATTTCCGCATCAACGCCGAGAACACCGGACAGTTTGAGCGCACGCTGATTATTGCCGAGGAAGGCGCGTATGTGTCCTACCTTGAAGGCTGCACCGCACCCATGCGCGACGAAAACCAACTGCATGCCGCGGTGGTTGAACTGGTCGCCCTCGACGATGCCGAGATAAAATATTCCACGGTGCAAAACTGGTATCCCGGCGATAAAGACGGCAAAGGCGGCATCTATAATTTCGTGACCAAACGCGCCCTGTGCAAAGGCAAAAACTCCAAAGTTTCATGGACCCAGGTTGAAACCGGCTCGGCTGTTACCTGGAAATACCCTAGCTGCGTGCTGGCGGGCGAAGGCTCTGTGGGCGAGTTTTACTCGGTTGCCGTTACCAATAACCTGCAGCAGGCCGACACCGGCACAAAAATGATCCATATGGCACCCAACACGCGCTCGACGATCATTTCCAAGGGCATCTCCGCCGGGCGGTCACAAAACTGCTACCGCGGTTTGGTCAAAGTGTTAAGCGGTGCCGAAAATGTGCGCAATTACACCCAGTGCGATTCGCTTTTGGTCTCGTCGACTAGTGCTGCGCACACCGTGCCCTATATCGAAGTGAAAAACCCAACCGCTCAGATCGAACACGAGGCAACAACCTCCAAAATATCCGAGGACCAGTTGTTCTATTGCCGAGCACGCGGTTTGGGTGAAGAAGAGGCGGTCGCCATGATCGTCAACGGATTTTGTAAAGAAGTAATGCAACATCTGCCGATGGAGTTTGCTGTAGAAGCCCAAAAGCTTCTGGGCATTTCCCTTGAAGGCAGCGTTGGATAAATAGGCCAAATATTATGTTAACTGTCAGAGACTTACGCGTCAGCGTCGAAAATAAAGAAATTATCAAAGGCCTTAGCCTGGAGATAAAACCAGGCGAAGTGCATGCCATCATGGGCCTTAACGGCGCCGGCAAATCTACGCTCGCAAACACTATCGCCGGGCGCAATGACTATGAAGTTACCGCAGGCACTATCGAGTTTGACGGCAAGGATATTAAAGACCTGGAGCCGCACGAACGCGTAGGCGAAGGCCTGTTTCTCGGGTTTCAGTATCCAGTGGAAATTCCAGGGGTTTCGAACCTTAATTTCATGCGCACCGCGCTTAACAGCGTGCGGCGTTATCGCGGCGAAGAAGATATGTCTGCCGCCGAGTTTATGAAGCTTGTTAGGGTCAAGGCTGCCGAGTTGAAAATGGACTTGGACATGCTCAAACGTTTCGTCAATGTGGGCTTTTCTGGCGGCGAGAAAAAACGCAATGAAATGGTGCAGATGGCAGTGCTTAACCCCAAACTGGCCGTGTTGGACGAAACTGATTCTGGGCTGGACATTGATGCGCTAAAGGTGGTTGCCGACGGCATCAACGCCCAACGCCGCAACGATACAGCAATTTTGTTGATCACCCACTACCAGCGTTTGCTCAACTATGTTCAGCCCGACGTTGTACATGTGATGATCGACGGAAAAATCGTCAAGTCCGGCGGCAAGGAACTGGCGGCTGAGCTCGAAGAAAAAGGCTATGCCGACGTTGCCTAGGCAACCGGTAACTATCCAAATGATGCAGACAAGATGGTACAGGAGTAACGGCGAATGCCGGAGTTAGTAACAACAGCGTATAGCGACCAGGCGGCCAGCCTTGACGGCACGCTTGCGGGCATGGGCCATGTGCGCAGCGCAGCCATCAGCAAATTTGAAGAAACTGGGTTTCCAACCGCGCGGGACGAAAATTGGCGCTACAGCGACATAAAGCAACTTCGTGGTCAGGCTTTTTCCGTAGCTCAGAAGCCTCCCAGCACCGAAATCCCTGACGCAATCTGCGAAACCGCCGCGCGGCTGGTGTTGGTAAACGGTCGTTTTGACGTAGAGCGAAGCAACTTCGGCGACCTGCTACAAGCAATGTCTATTCGCCCAATAGCCAATCATCTGATGGCAAACAATGACCGCGCCAATGAATTGCATAGCGGCAGCGACGCACTTACGGTTTTGAACACTGCTTTGATGCGGGATGGGTTAGTTTTTTCAGTGCCTGCAGGCGTTGAAATAGAAGAGCCTATCGAGATTGTCCACCTGATGTCCGGTGCAGACGGCGCGGCCGCCCATGTGCGACATCTTATTGAATTGGGCGAAGGTGCAAAGGCTACGATCCTGGAGCGGTTTGTCGGTGATGAAAGCACCTACTGGTTCAATTCCGTGCTGCAAGCCCGGGTTGCCGAAGGGGCTGCACTCAACCATTACCGCCTGCAAACAGAAGGCCCGCAGGCCATTCATACCGCCAAAGCTGTTGTTAGTGTCGGCGCTGGCGGAAACTATAATGCCTGTAATATCTCGCTCGGGGCATCGCTATCGCGGTTTGATGCCGAGGTGAGACTATTGGTTGACGGGGCAAACGCCACAATCGACGGGGTAGCGCTAGCGGCCAGCCGCCAAAGCCATGACATGCTGGTTCATGTGGACCACCGGATGCCAACAACCACCAGCGATCAGGTTTTCCGCACCGTTGCAGATGCGCTGGGTAAAAGCTCTTTCCAGGGCAAAATTACAGTCGCTGTGGGTGCCCAACAAACCCTGGCTGACCAGTCTTTCAAGGCACTGTTGCTGGCCCGCACGGCGGAAGCTAACGCCAAACCCGAGCTTGAGATATATGCTGACGATGTAAAATGCAGCCACGGCGCCACAATCGGCGAACTGGATGCAAAGGCAATGTTTTACCTGATGTCACGGGGTATTGACCCAGCCACCGCGAGGCAGATGCTGGTGGAAGCTTTCACGGACGACGCGCTTGAGCGCATCGATAACGCGAGTGTTGCAGACGCTTTCCGCGACCGTATCAAAAGTTGGATGATGGCACATGCGCCGACACAGCTTGAGAAAGATGTCGCCTGATGTCGGACACCGCTAAAAATATCAACCCGGCGCCTCAATTGGCACCAACGCCTTTGGACGTAGCGGCAATTCGCGCTGATTTTCCAATTTTCAGCCAAACGGTATATGGGAAACCACTAACGTTCCTCGATTCCGCTGCCAGCGCCCAAAAACCAAGTGTGGTCATCGAGGCGGAAAAAGACCTGTATGAGCATTATTACGCCAACATCCACCGCGGCGTATACAAGTTCAGTCAAGACGCGACCGAAGCTTACGAGCAAACCCGCGAGACGGTTCGCACTTTTATAAACGCGCGTAGGTCGCGAGAATGTATTTTTGTGCGCGGTGCCACCGAGGGCATTAATCTGGTTGCTCAAACCTGGGGCAGACACAATATCGCTGAGGGCGATGAAATTATCCTGTCGGAGCTAGAGCACCACTCGAACATCGTTCCCTGGCAAATGTTGGCCGAGGAAAAAGGCGCCTCTATCAGGGTGATCCCGCTTCTGGATGACGGCTCGGTGGACATGGAAACCTACGCCTCGCTATTGAGCGAGCGCACAAAACTGGTCGCGGTTGCCCATATTTCCAATGCTATCGGTACTCATTTGCCGGTGGAGGAAATTATTCGCGCAGCCCACGCAGTTGGCGCAAAAGTGTTGATAGACGGGTGTCAGGCCGCACCGCACTGCCCCATTGACGTTCAGGCACTGGACGCAGATTTTTATGTCTTTTCAGCGCACAAAGTTTACGGCCCGACCGGCATAGGCGTGCTGTACGGCAAAAAAGCATTGCTGGACGAAATGCCGCCATGGCAGGGCGGCGGCGACATGATCTCAACCGTTACCTTTGCCAAAACAACTTACAATGACCTACCGCACAAATTTGAAGCCGGCACACCGAACATCGCGGGCGGCATTGCATTTCGCCATGCGCTCGACTATGTCAGTGCCATTGGATTTGACCGTATCGCCGCTCACGAAGTTGACCTGCGTGACTATACCACCAGCCAGTTGCAAGGCTCGAACAGCGTTCGGTTGATCGGCACGGCAGAAGGCAAAGGCGCAATTATCAGCTTTGTGATGGAGCAAGCCCACCCGCACGATATAGGCACAATCCTTGACCGCCAGGGCATTGCAATACGGGCCGGCCATCACTGTGCGCAACCGCTGATGGACCGGTTTGATATTCCTGGTACTGTTCGTGCCAGCTTTGGTATTTATAATGACCGCAATGACGTTGACAGGCTGATAGAGGGCCTGAAAAAAGTAGTGGATATTTTCGGATGACGGACGAAAGCAAAAGAGATGTTTTGGATGTGGCGACCAAGGATGTGCCGCCGGAAAACCAACCAAAAAACATTGAGCGCCCGATGGTAAGCCCGCAGGAAGGCGCCTATTTTCTGGACAAGTTTCTCGACCAAAAAGCCGACTCTGAGTCGGCGGAGTCGGATGGCGATTCGCCAAATGGATCAGACGAGACTACTGCCGCACCTGCGCCTTCTACGCCCGAAGAGCTTCAAGGCAATATCGTTACGGCGCTGCAGGAAATATATGACCCGGAAATTCCGGTAAACATCTATGAGTTGGGTTTGATTTATTCAGTTGACGTTGCAACGGACTTTTCAACTCGGGTAACCATGACACTCACCACACCTCACTGCCCGGTCGCAGAATCTATGCCCGGCGAAGTAGAATTAAAAGTTAGTTCGGTCAACGGTGTTAACGGCGTTCAGGTTGACCTTGTTTGGGAACCACCGTGGGAAATGTCCATGATGTCTGATGAAGCACGACTTGAACTCGGTTTGTTGTAAAGGAGTATCAGCGATGAAATCAGCGATTGAAATTACCGACAAGGCAGCCAATCACATTCGCGCGCTTTTGGCAAAAAATGCAGATGCAATCGGCATCAAACTTGGCACCGAAACCCACGGCTGTTCAGGGCTTGGTTATACTGTGGACTATCTGTCCGCCGCTGACCCCGAGTGCGAAATGGTGGAAGACAAAGGCGTTAAGGTTTTTGTCGACCGCAAGTCACTTTTGTTTTTGCTGGGCACGCAGATGGACTGGGAAGACACCATGTTTTCCACCGGGTTCAAATTCACCAACCCTAACGAAAAAGGCCGCTGTGGCTGCGGCGAAAGCTTCCATACATAGAGCCGAGAGCAACGAGCAGGTGTGTGCGCCTTAATCGTCGCGCGTTACCTTGCCGCGGGTCTTTTTCCTACCACCGACAATTTTTTTATCCGTCAGCCGTCGTAGTTTGGACGATTTTGATGGGCGAGTTTTGACTCTATAAACCGGTTTCACGGCTGCTTTCTTCAACAGATCAGCCAACCGCTCCAGCGCATCACGCCGATTTTCACCTTGGGTGCGAAACCGGTTGGCAGTCAGTACCAACACACCGTCGCGCGTTAGTTTTTTGCCCGCGACTGTGCTGAGGCGAATAAGCATTTTCTCATCGATATCAGTCGATTTTTTGGCGTCAAACCGCAGCTGAACCGCTGTCGCCACCTTATTGACATTTTGCCCCCCCGGCCCAGCCGAACGAATAAAGCTGAGCTGAATTTCGCGCTCATCAATAATGATATTCGGGGTGATTTCCAGCATACGCCAACCATACCAGTTGCGCCCAGTTCTGCAACGGTGGTGGCTGGTGCCAGGCACCTCGTCCCTATCTATAGTTCAATTACAAATTATACCGCGAGGACACCAAGTGGCATTTTACCGCGGATATGTTATTGTCTCGTCAAGATGGAGAAAACACCATGCGCAACCTATCGCTAGCAATTTTGATTAGCACTTTTTTGGCCATGCCTTCTTACTCGGCAGCAGATGAAACCCCCGTAGCCGATGACCAGGCCAAAATTGAGCGGCTGGAACTAGAGGTAAAACAACTCACTGAAGAATTACAGAGGGTACAGATGCAATATATCGCACTGCAAACCCAACTGGACAGTGTTCGAAATATTATAGGCAATAAAACCGATATAACTCTCAACGACGGTGAAGATGTTGACAAACAGCTATGTCTGACAAGACTTTTGGAATTAAATGAAACCAACGCAAAGTTGAAAAGTCTTGGCTATACCGATCAACATCCGGATATGAAAAACATTAATAGGAACATTGAATCGCATATGCTTGAATGCGGGCAATCTGGCGACAAGCCTTTTGATGGCTAACCGACGGCATGGCTAACGCCTGAGCTTGTCCGCAAGCAGGGCGACCCATCCTTTCGGCTGATGGCATCTGACACAGAGGTGCGTTTATTGCTTTCATTGTGGGCCGAACCACGCTGCCACCCTGCAGTCAACTACGTCACGCGCCGACTACCCATTTGCGCGCACGGGCCAAACTACCGGTAACGAGCAAGTCAATATCTGATTTCTCAAGGGCTTTGCGATAGGCTACGCTCAAATCAACGATTGCCGGCAAGGTGGCCACGACAGCAATTTTGTTCCTACGCGTTATTTTACTGGCGACATGATCCCTGACGGCCAACTCAATCACGTCATATTCCGAAACAACAATTTCAGTCACATCCAGATAATCAAAAATCTCGTATTGCATCCTATCGAATCCAGGCCCCTCCCAAAATTTGATCGTGGCTTCCAGAATATCCTCATAGGTGCATTTGCCGCTAAAGTGGACGCAGACACCAGCTGGTTCGTAATTTATAACATAAGACAAAGTGACCCCCCGCAGTCAAATCATGCTTTGTTCGCAAACTATAGTTCCTTAAAACAATTTTTACAGGTGTCAATTTTTTGAGTCCGCCCACTACGCGCTGTAAACCCAAAAAAGTGCGACCAGACAATAGTGCTACCGCGCCGGGTTGTCGGCCAGTAATGCGATGGTGCTGTCGGCTTCAAACGCCTGATTAGGCTTGATAACAACGGGCCTGGCCGACCATTCCAAACTGTCAAAGCTACTGCAAGACGAACAGAGCGGTGACCATCCTTTCGGCTGAAACCCGCACTCGCCGCACTGCCAGTGCGCGCCGTCGCTCGCATGTTTTAACGCGGTCTCGATGGGGTCTGGGTCTTCCTTGAGCACATGAGCCAAAGCCAGGCGGTATTGCCACGCTGCCCTCGACGGGGCCTCTTTCAGCAATGCCTCAAGCACCGGTTTAACCGCCTCATACTGGCCTGCGTCCATCATGGCGTCCACAAGCAACAGCTTTGCTTCCGGGTGGTCCGGTGACAGTTTCACAAGCGTCCTAACCCGCTTCAACCAATCGACCGCACTCTCCTGGGCGTCCAGTTCTTTGAAAGCTGCTGCCAAGGTCGGATGTGGTTCTTTTGCCCAGGCATCGGATATGATTTTGGTTGCCCGACCGGCGTTATTGTCGCCCAGCTCAAGCCGCGCCAGTGCAACGGTGGCCGGGGTAAAGGCTGGTCTATGGCTGATCGCTTTCTTCAGTGCCTTTCGCGCAAGTGCTTTGTCGCCTTTTAACTTCAATTCAGTTGCTTCGGCGTAAGCGATAGCGCCGCGATGCTGCGCAATTTGAGGCTTATCAAGCAAGTTTTCTTTGGAGACTTTATCCAGCGCGGCTTCAGCCTCGCGCCAGTTGCCAGCGAAAACCTCCAGCGCAAACAGGGTTTTCAACACCCACGGACTTTTGCGGTTTTCCTCAAAGGTAAGCCGCGCTATTCGCAAGGCTTCATTCTCGTGCCCCGTGCGCCGGGCTTCCACAAGCAAGCCACGCAAGCCAAGCAGCCGACCATCTTCAGTGTCTTCCAGTTCTGAGTAGCGTTTCGACGCCGCGACAAAATCACCACTTCTGGTCGCTGCCTCAGCCGCAATCAGATGCACCATTGGTTGCGGCGGCAGCAAAACTTCAGCGCGCTCAACTAACGTTCGGGCAAGTTTGGGATCACCAGCGGAAAGTGCGACTAGCGACTGGTTGAGCATTTTAAAACCGCGGCGTTGGCGTTTGATAACCTGATTGCTGCCAAAAACCGGCATATCCCGCCGCAGCCAGCCGATAAGCCACACTGCCGCAGCCGAACCAGCAGCGATCAGTACAAAAATAAGTGTTAATGCAGCAAAACTGGTGTCAATTTCAAAGGCTTGAAACCGGACAGTAACTGCGCCCGGGTGGTCCGCCAGCCATGCCGCAGCGGCGGCAAGTCCAAGCACAACCAAAAACCAGATCGCCAGACGAATCAACGGGCATCTCCGGTCGTAGAAGCTGAAATTTTACGAAGTAATCGGTCGAAAGCCGCGAGAACATCACGGTGTGCGATGGCCTTTTGTTTCCAGTCTGCGATAGCCTCAGCGCCGCTGCTTGGCAGCTCGTCCAGTGCCGTCAACGCCCCGTCCAAATCTCGCACCGCCAACCGTTTTTCAGCCGTTAGCAAAACCGCGTCAAAGCCCACGGCATTTTCGTCGGTACGGCGCACGGTGAAAAGCGAAGCGAGCAAGCTACCATCAGCTTTTTCCTGTGCTTTCTTCGCCGCACTAGCTACGGCATCGAAGGACCGTGTGAGGTTCTCAAATGGTTCAATGCCCTGCTGATTGGCCGCTAAAACCGCCACATCAGCGCCAATCAACTGTTGGTCAAGGGCGGGCAGTTCAGCAATATCAAGCCGGATTGCGTCCAGCTCTCCTCCAAGCGGTGATCCAGCAAGCGCACGGTCCTTGAGGCGACCCAAAACCAGCAGCAACCTTCCACGCGGCGATACATCGAGCGCCCCAGCCTGCATTTGCACCACGGCGGCCTCGAGCAACGCCAGTTTGGTTTTCAATTGATTTGTCTCGGCTCTGGCCAGTGCGATTGAACCCGTTAGCCCAGTGATCTCCGGGTCATCGGAACCAGATAATGCAGCAAGCCGGGCAACTTCACCGGTTATTTCTGTGAGCCTTGCCTCCAGCTGTTGCACGGCTTGCGAACTTGCTCCGGCGTCGACATTTATCCGACCTGGTTGCCCCGCGATTAGCGCAACATCGTCGCCTATTTGTTTGCGCGCCGCTGTTGCCTCGTTGAGTTGGGTAGTGTGCTCGGCTAGCAGCTCCTGAAAACGGGAAACAGTTACATCCAATTCAGACAGCTGGCTTGCCAGCGCCGCCATATTTGCCTCAGTAGCCTGGTTCGGTCCGGCTTCGACTATAGTCGGCGTGACAGGCGCGAGAATTCCCATCGATCGCAGACCCTCTGCGCCGTAGGGAGCAGCAAAAACACCACCGATGAAAGCCGCCAACAGGCCAGCGCTAATCCAGCCTGCTTTGCTACTTTTTGGCTTTGCTACGGATACCTCTTCAACGGTTTTCACAGGCTCAGCCTGCGGCGACGGCTTGGGGTCAACACTCGGGTCTTCGATAATTTCCGCATCGATCACATCTGGTTCAGAGCTTGGGTCGTCTTTTTTGTTCGCCATTGATGGTTTCCTGGCTATCTCACGATTTTTTGGCCGCGCCTAACATGCTAAACATGGCCTTCTCTGTAGGGATCACTGCATATTCCTTGCTTTGCCATGGTCCCAGCAAATTATCCGCAACTCGCGTTGACAGACACAAGGCATCCAGGCTTCTCAGCCAATCTGACCGCCCGTATTCAGCCACCACTTCTTCAAAGATGGTGGCACTACGCGGAGAATAAAAGAGTGCAATGTCAATTCCGCCTTCGTCGAGCGCTTCCTGGACACCAACACTCAAGCCGCGCACGGCTCTGGTTTGGTAGGTAACGGTATTTTCCGCATCCAGACCTTCATTCTTTAAAACATCACAAATATTGTAGGAAAGATTGGTTCCACACAGATGGGTATATTTGCGTTTTTCCGTCAGCCCGCACTCAAGCAGTAAGGGTACAAGCTGTCTCGCGGTTCCGGGGCCAACCGTTACATTCGTGAAGCCTAAACTTCGTGCCTCCTCGGCTGTTTTCTCGCCGACGGCAAAAACCGGTCGTTCCTTATCGCCAATATTTACCAGGCCCATTTTGACGCCGTTCTTGCTGGTAACAATAACACTGCGATTGTCTTCTGGTAGCTCGAAAGAAACCGGTTCGACCCGAATAACCGGCGCCATTACCACCCGGTGCCCCATTGCTTCCAATTTTTCAGCTGTTTGCATCGCCTCATCGATTGGACGGGTAATCAAAATTGTACTCATGAAATCTCCGCTTCAACCTGCGCCGCCAGATCATCAAAAAACTTCGAACCAGCGTCTGCCTTTATTTGCTGGCCAAGCTCTGCGCCGAGTTTGACCGCCTCACTTGTAGATGCTGCCGCTGAACCGCCAGCCTGAAAAACAGCTTGCCCGTCGATCGACAACAACATCGCCTGCATGATAATCAAATTTCCTTGCCGTGTCGCGTGTGCAGCAATAGGAGTTCGACAAGACCCATCCAGGGCCGCCAGCAAAGCGCGCTCTGCCGCAACAGCCAGCGCAGTGTCTGTGTGATGAAGCGGCAACAACCGGGACGCCGTCCGCTCGTCGTCAATGCGGGTCTCTATTGTCACTGCGCCCTGCGCAGGTGCGGGCAAAAAATCTTCAAGGCTCAACTTCTCAGCTGCTGCAGATGCCATCGACAATCGGTTGAGCCCAGCGACCGCCAGGAAGGTTGCGTCTGCATCGCCGTCTTCAAGCTTGCGCAGCCGGGTCTGCACATTGCCACGGAAAGTTACAATCTTCAGGTCAGGTCGCAAACGCAGCGCCTGCGCCCTGCGCCGCAATGATGCAGTGCCCACAACCGCACCTGTTGGCAAATCAAGAAAATGCGAAAACCGGGGGCTGATAAAAGCGTCACGCGGGTCCTCGCGCTCCAGAAAGGCTGAAAGCTCTAACCCAGGCGGCAGTGCGGTCGGCATATCCTTGCTTGAGTGCACGGCGCAATCAATCGACCCCGCCAGCAAGGCGTCTTCAATTTCCTTGGTGAAAAGGCCCTTACCGCCAGCATACATCAGATGACGATCAAGAATTCGATCACCGCTGGTTTTGATCACCACAATTTCAATAGTATTGGCAGATAGGTCGTCGTGCGCTGCAACCAACCGGGTGCGCACGTCTTCTGCCTGAGCCAACGCCAGCGGACTGCCCCTTGTTCCTATCTTCAGTTGGGTCCCTATCTTCAGTGCGGCGGCCACTCCTACCCTTTCGTGATCATTTGAAAACAATAGATTAGACTTCTCATTTTGTTACTTGGCGTATAGAAGCGGGACTGTAAAGGCAGAAGTCTTAGCAAAATGCGCTGTGAAACTATAATCAGGCTCGGTAATGAGTCCGCAAACCTAACCATAGAGTGCGTTATAGATCAAAATGATGGCAGACAATTCCAATAATAATGGCAAAAAAATTGCAAATCTGCTCGTGATGGGAATTGAGACCAGCTGCGATGAAACCGCTGTTGCTATTGTTGATAGCGAAAAAAACATTCTGGCCCACTCGGTTCTGTCTCAAATCGGTGATCATGCGGAATACGGCGGCGTCGTTCCTGAAATTGCTGCGCGCCAGCATATTTCAAATCTTGATCATCTGATCCGTCGCACCATTGAACAGGCGGGCGTGTCGATCAGTGATCTCAGCGCTGTTGCTGCAACAACCGGCCCCGGCCTAGTGGGCGGCCTTATGGTAGGCGTAATGACCGCCAAAGCCATTGCTGCGGCAGCAGGCAAGCCATTTGTCGCGGTTAATCACCTTGAAGGGCATGCACTGACTGTACGTTTAGTCGAAGATATCGAGTTTCCTTATCTACTGTTGCTGATGTCCGGCGGGCATTGCCAGTTGCTCGCGGCGTACGGTGTCGGCGATTACCAAAGGCTAGGTAGCACCATCGACGACGCAGCAGGTGAGGCCTTCGATAAAACTGCAAAGCTTTTGGGGCTCGGGTATCCCGGCGGACCAGCGGTAGAATTGGCCGCTCGGGAGGGTGATCCGTCCCGGTTCCAACTGCCAACGCCGATGAAAGGGCGCGCGGGCTGTGATTTTTCCTTTTCTGGGCTTAAAACAGCCGTACGGCGGATCGCAGAAGCCTGCGCCAGCGAGCGCGGCGCGTTGTACCCCGATGATCGCAACGATATTTGCGCCGCATTCCAAAAAGCAATGGGTATCTGCATTCAGGACCGGCTGCAAAACGCGATTGATCTGTTCCGCGAAAAGGCGGGTACGGCCACATTGCCGCTGGTGGTCGCTGGCGGGGTCGCAGCCAATCAATATTTGCGCGATTGTACCCAGACCACAGCGCACAATAACAGAATGACCTTCCACGCCCCGCCGCTTGAGCTGTGTACTGATAACGGTGCTATGATCGCATGGGCTGGGTTGGAGAGGTTTGTTCGCAACCCTGATATTGACGACCGAAGTATAGCCCCGCGACCCCGGTGGCCGCTGGACACCAGTGCAGCGCCAAAGATGGGAAGCGGCCGCAAGGGGCCCAAAGCATAAGACACTTGCAGTCGGCGGGTAGCATTGGCACAATTAGGGTTATGGAGGACCAGTGATTTTGGATAAAATAGGTATATTGGGAGGCGGTGCCTGGGGCACAGCGATTGCAGCGGTTGCGGCGCAGGCTGGCCGCGACACATTGTTGTGGGCGCGCGAACCAGACGTGGTTAATGCAGTTAACAGCCACCATGAAAACAGCATGTTTTTGCCTGGAATCACCCTGGACCCAAAACTCAAAGCAACCAATAGACTTTCAGACATGGCGGACCGCGACGCGGTTCTAATGGTGACACCTGCCCAGTACACGAGGGCAATGGCCAAAGACCTCGCCAGTCACGTCCGGCCAGATGTTCCGCTGATCATTTGCTCCAAAGGTATTGAAGTTTCAACCGGAGACCTGCTCAGCACTGTGCTGGGTGAAGCAGCACCCGGACACCCGGTTTGTGTTCTTTCCGGGCCAACATTTGCCGGTGAAGTCGCGCGCGGATTGCCCTGCGCCGTTACCTTGGCAGTGGAAGACCAAAAGCTTGGACAGCAGCTAGTTGCCGCATTGGGTCTACCCACATTTCGCCCCTACCTCAGTAGCGATATTGTTGGTGCCCAAATCGGCGGAGCAATTAAAAATGTTCTGGCAATAGCAACCGGCGTCGCCGCAGGCCTCGGGACCGGTGAAAATGCCCGCGCCGCCGTGATCACACGCGGACTGGCGGAAATTGTTCGCTTCGGCAACCTGTACGGCGCACAGCGAGAAACATTGATGGGTCTCTCGGGTCTTGGTGACCTTATTTTAACCTGTTCCAGTACACAGTCTCGTAACATGTCACTGGGCAAAGCAATCGGCGAAGGTAAAACTTTGGCTGAAATAATGGCCGAGAGAAACTCGGTCGCCGAAGGAGCACACACGGTTGACATCGTGTATAAGATTGCCCAGGAAAAAAAGCTGGATATGCCGATTACCAATGCCGTTTACCGCATACTGAAGGAAGGACGGCCGGCAAAGGAAGTGATGGACATTTTACTCGCCCGTCCGTTTACCGGCGAAACCGTATAGGAGACCACCATGCTGTTTGCGATATTATGTTTCGACAAGCCTAACGGCTTAAACGTTCGGCAAGCCACTCGGCCACTGCATCTGGAATATCTCGCTGACGCCGGTGACCGGGTTAAGCTGGCGGGACCCATGATGGGGCCGGGTGAAGATGGCGCACCGATCGGCAGTATGATTGTTATCGATGCTGCCAGCGAGGCGGCGGTTCAGCTTTTCGCCAGCAACGACCCTTATGCAACAGCCGGCTTGTTCGAACGGGTTGAAATTCACCCCTGGGTTCGGGGGATGGGCGCTTGGGGCGCTGACGCTTAAGAGAAGGCCACAGGAGACACGAGCATGGCACACTGGCTGGTTAAATCAGAACCTCACACCTGGTCATGGCAGGATCAGCTGGATGTGGACAAGGAACCCTGGGACGGCGTACGAAATTTTCAGGCCCAAAAAAACATGCGGTCCATGGCAGTGGGCGACACGGTCTTATTTTACCATTCAGGCAAAGAGAGGGCCGTAGTTGGCTTGTGCCGCGTGGCAGTGGCCCCTTACCCCGACCCGGACGATGATAGCGGGCGCTTTTGTCTAGTAGACCTAAGCGCTGTGAAGTCTGCAACAATGCCTGCAACACTGGCCAACATCAAGGCAACGCCTGCGCTTGAAAACATCGCCCTCGTTCGACAGTCCAGGCTTTCGGTCATGCCCATTGATGCCCATGCTTTCGGTATAATCTGCGATATGGCAGGGCTTTGAAGAACAGCGCGCCCAGTCCGTTGTCACTCGCTGATCTGGAGGGCACGCCGCCGACCGGAACGCTGCTTTTTAATGTTGCTGACTTGCCGGACCACGGCGGCAAAGAAATTATTTTCGCCGAGGGTCGCTTGCGAACAAGTATATTTGTTCAAAAAACTGACGATGCTATCGCGGTTTTTTTGAACCACTGTCCGCACGCAGGAACGCCGCTCAATATGCTCGGTGACAGGTTTCTTGATATAAGGGGCAAAAATATTCTTTGCCGTACCCACGGTGCCACTTTTGATCGCATAAGCGGCGAGTGTATCGCAGGCCCCTGCAAAGGCCGCTACCTGACACCCATCGCATGCCGAATAGAAAACGGCGCGGTTATTAGCCTTTAAAAATATTCCGTTCACACGGGCTTAGATCAGCACTGTCCCGGTGCGTCGGTTGGTCGGCTCGGGTGCTGCATCAGGATTATCCGGTTCATCAACTGAGACAACAACCCAGTAATTCTGAAAATTCTGACCCCTAACAACAGATTTCAGCACCATTGAGCGTTCAGCGTCAAAATAAAGCGTATCTGTTTTTTTCCGGGTATTACCGTTCCAACTAAATTCCCATTCCAGTTGAAGGACAAACGTTCGGCGTGGGCCGTCTTTCAGGTCAACAGTCTTTTCCCCCACCACTTCCACATGGGTATAAAAATCTGCCGATTGGCCGCGGTCCACATAATACATGGTGCCGGAAACACCTATGGATTTGCCCGGCTTGAGCGGAAACAGGTTTTCCAACTCGCTTTCATCGAAATTGGATTCGTAGCTCAAACCCTGATCGGTACCACTTACTGGGAAAAAGCCGCGATAAAGATTTACTTCCCTGATAACCTCGCCGCGCAAATCTCGAAACTCAGTGGAGACAAGTTTGTCGATCACTTCGGTAACTTCGGCAATCACATCTTGACCGTGCATTTTAATATTGGCTCGAGTGCCAACCAGCGCGCCCGGTGCTGCAGGCACACGTTCTACCCCGTCGCAGGCCGCAACAAGAAATAATAACAAAACCGAAAAATATCTCAAATGGCGCGACACGTTTTTCCTTCACTGACATTGGCAGGCTTCACAGCAACGTGCGAAAATAACTTTGTTTTTAACAATTGGGTAAGCCGGTATTGAAAATCAACATCAAGTCGGTTTTTCATACTTAATATGCCTGGGTTTCATATGTCTGGGTTTCATATACTTGGGTTTCGTTTTTTGAGCATATTGTTCAAGTATTGCCACATTTGTTGCCAGTGTCTTGGATTTCGGCGCAATACGCAGCCCGCGCCGATAACTTTCTCGCGCTTGGTCCAACTGGCCCAATCCTAAATATACGTTGCCGCGGTTATTAAAAAAGCGCCAATTCGTCGGCGCAATTTCAATGGCTGCATCGCATTGCAGCATGGCCTCGCTCCATGCCTCTTCTTTAATATTTGCAACACACAAACTATTATGTGCGTTGGCCCGTTGCCGGGATGTCAGGCTGCTTTTCAGCGCTCTGGACAATGTCTCTTTAGCTTTTTCTATCTCGCCTGATTCTATATATGAATTGCCACGCCTAATTAGGCTAGATGGCTGCAAAATAATCTCAACCATATCTGCCGATACTGCGTGAGACAGGCCGACAAGCAAACACCCAACAATTATTTTCCGCGCCGTCTTCACTATTTTTCCTGCATTCGCTGTTTCAAGCTCGATCAGTAACTCGTCTAGTATAACCGATGCGGCGTGCTTAGGCAAAAACGCAACCCAGCCAGAACCAACGCTCGTTACCCTATAACAGATAACAAAGCAGCGATACTAAACTATCGTTTTGTCTTTTGGCTTGAAAAAATCAACTAGGCAACCTGTCCCCACGCCGATGTTTTTAAAGCTATCTATATCAAAGCTAAGTTCGGCAAACGCAGCTGTCGGCATCTTGCGAGCAACACGTGCCAACGTGCCTTCAGACTTTTCCCTGCCAGTTAACCCCATAACGACGTCCTGGAACCCGGGATTGTGGCCAACCAGAAAAAGGCTGTCAGCGGCGTCCGGTTGCTGTCTGATAAGACCCAGAATACTATCGGCGCTGGCCCCGTATAGTTTTGGTTCAAGCGTGATCGGCCACCTGCAGTCTGCAGCTAACATCACGGCATCCAGAGTTTCCCTGGCCCGCACTGCACTTGAACATAAAACCCGGTCGGGACTGAAACCACGCTTACGCAGCAGTTGGCCTGTCTTTTCACAAGCGCGGCGGCCCCGAGCATTAAGCGGCCGCTCGTGATCCGAGAGGTCAAAATTGTTCCAATCGGATTTAGCGTGCCTTAGAAAATACAATGTCTTCATATCATTTCCAAAAAACCGGTTTTTTACCGCCGCAGGGATGCGGTCAAAATTCAGCGCTGAACCATTTTTTGCCCTGCTTTTACGGTGCTGTCACCGTCGATGGCGCGCGGCGGTTGCAATAGGCCCCGTTGCACTGCAGGGCGTGCGGCTATCTCCGCATGCCAGGCTTGCAGTGCATCAAGTCCGTCCAGCGAAACGCCAGCCCAATCGTGGCTTCTAACCCAGGTCCAATTGGCAATGTCAGCTATACTATAGTCATTTCCTGCCAAATATCTGCTTTCACCGAGACGACGGTTGAGCACGCCGTACAAGCGCCTTGTTTCATTTTGATAACGACTAACCACACTCTCAATTTTCTCTGGGAAATACCGAAAAAAAACATGGGCTTGTCCCTGCATGGGCCCCAAGCCGCCCATCTGAAACATAAGCCACTGGATGGTGATCGATTTCTCTTTGGGGGCCGACGGTATTAGCCGTCCGGTCTTTTCCGCCAGGTAGGTCAATATCGCACCCGACTCGAAAACCGCGAAGTCGTCCGTACCGTGATCAATGATAACAGGGATTCGGCCATTGGGGTTAAGGTCCAAAAACCAATTCTGTTTTTGCTCACCTGCCCCGAGGTCTATGGGTTTCAGCTTATATTCAAGGCCCAGTTCTTCCAGCGCAATAGACGCTTTGTAACCGTTTGGTGTTGCGGCAGAATAAAGCGTTATCATTTCAGGCCTACTCTTCAGCGGTTCACTCGGTTCTCTATCAGATCATCCACAACTGCTGGCTCAGCCAGCGTAGACGTATCTCCTAGGTTACCGAATTCATTTTCGGCTATCTTTCGCAAAATCCGGCGCATGATTTTGCCAGATCTGGTTTTTGGCAAGCTGGGGGTAAACTGGATAAGGTCCGGCGTGGCAACAGGGCCTATCTCTTTTCTAACCCATTGCACCAGAGCTTTTCTCAGCGCCTCGTCCGGCTCTACACCAAGCGGCGAGGTTACAAAGGCATATATGCCCTGCCCTTTAATGTCATGAGGATAACCCACAACCGCTGCTTCACTTACATCCGGATGAGCATCAAGCGCGGATTCGATTTCTGCAGTGCCAATCCGGTGACCGGACACGTTAATCACATCATCAACCCGGCCAGTTATCCAATAATAACCGTCGTTGTCACGGCGGCAGCCATCACCGGTGAAATACAAGCCCTTGTAGGTGGAGAAATACGTTTGAATGAAGCGATCATGATCACCGTAAAGCGTGCGCATCTGGCCGGGCCAGCTGTCGGTTATGACCAGATTACCGGAGGTTGCCCCCTCAAGAAAATTACCGTCGCCGTCAACCAGTGCTGGTTGAACACCGAAAAACGGCTTTGTGGCCGACCCCGGCTTCAGCGCTGTCGCACCGGGCAGCGGCGAAATCATCACACCGCCAGTTTCGGTTTGCCACCAGGTATCAACAATCGGGCAGCGTTCCTCGCCGACAACCCGGTGATACCAGAGCCAGGCTTCCGGGTTAATAGGTTCGCCGACAGACCCAAGCAAACGAATTGAAGACCGGTCATATTTTTTGACAGGTTCGTCGCCCATCCGCATCAACGCTCTGATCGCTGTAGGTGCTGTATAAAAAATATTCACTTTATGCTTCTCGCATACCTGCCAAAACCGGCTTGCATCCGGATATGTTGGTACACCCTCAAACACCACAGATGTCGCCCCGTTGGCCAGCGGGCCATAGACGATATAGCTGTGCCCGGTCACCCAGCCCACATCAGCGGTACACCAGTAAACTTCACCCTGCTTGTAATCGAACACATATTCGTGGGTCATCGATGCCCAAACCATATAGCCACCGGTGGTATGCAACACACCTTTTGGCTGGCCGGTAGAGCCAGAAGTATAGAGAATGAACAGCGGGTCTTCGGCGTTCATTTCTTCCGGTGCGCAGTCAGTTGGCTGGTCAGCCACCAGATCATGGTACCAAACATCGCGGTCCGCAAACCAATCGGTTTTGCCGCCCGTGCGTTTCAGCACCACCACGGTGTCCACATCGGGGCAGCGTTCGAGGGCCGCATCTACATTGGCCTTGAGCGGGATCGGTTTAGCGCCCCGCAGGCCTTCATCAGCAGTGATCACATGGGTAGAGCGACAGTCCAGGATACGCCCGGCAAGCGCCTCCGGCGAAAATCCGCCAAATACAACGCTATGAACTGCGCCCACGCGAGCGCAAGCCAGCATGGCATAAACCGCCTCTGGCACCATCGGCATATAGATGGTTACCCGGTCGCCTTTTTTAACACCGCGCGCGCGCAGACCGCCAGCCAGGCGACACACATTGTCATATAAATCCTGATAGGTGATAGTTTCGGAGACGTTGGGGTCATCACCCTCCCAAATCAAAGCTGTGTCCTGCGCCTTTTCAGGCAGATGTCGATCAATGCAATTTACGCTGGCATTCAGGGTGCCGTCTTCGAACCAGCGAATGCTAACATCACCATCAAAACTGGTGTTTTTGACCTTTGTAAATGGTTTTATCCAATCAATCCTGGCGCCGTGCTCGCGCCAAAACATGTCAGGGTCAGCGACGGAATTGGCGTATAATTCCTGATATTGAGCGTTGTTACACAACGTGTCGCTAGCGGCGCTGTCCGGCACCGGAAATATAAGGTCTTCAGTCATCGAGCTATCCTATCAGTCAAAGGCTGGGTCAGGCTTTTTACCCAGATGGTATATTTACAAGTTTGGCGCATTTTTCCAACTATTGCCACAGAGTATCTGACAAGATATCTACAGTCGTCAATCATTCAAAAGGCCACTTATATGACACCGCGTCCTGCCTCCTGGGGCATTACATCTATTTTGCTGGGCGGCGTTGCTATCGGCTCTGCCGCTATTTTCATGCGCCTTGCACCGGTTGCACCGTCTGCGGCCGCCTTTTGGCGTATGGCGTTAAGCATCCCGGTGTTTGTGGTCTTTACCCTCGCTGTGCCCGCCAACAGACAACAGCTGAAAGCAATCAATCAACAACAATTAGTTCAAATGGCTCTGGTTGGATTTTGGTTCGCTCTTGATTTGTATTTTTGGCACTGGGCCGTCGCCCGCACCACCGTTGCAAACGCAACGTTGTTGGCGAACCTGGCATCGGTTTTCACCGTTGTGGTTGGTTTTTTCCTGTTTAAGGAAAGTTTTTCAAAACTGTTTTTGGCGGGCCTTGTGCTTGCGGTGGTTGGCGCAGCCACGCTTGTTGGGCAGAATGCAGCATACAGTCCGCAGTATTTAACCGGGGATTTTCTGGGCCTAGTCACCGCCTGTGCCTTAACCGGCTACATAATAACCGCAGCAAAAGCCCGTACCGTGCTGTCTACGACAATATTGATGACAGGGTCCGCGATCGTCAGCGCTGCCCTCCTACTAGCGCCGGCGTTATTGGCAGACGGAGCATTCATACCCGCTAACCTAGAAGGTTGGCTGCCGCTTGTCGGTTTGGCACTGGTAACGCATGTGTTGGGACAGGGGCTGATTATATACGGCCTCGCGCATATATCAGCGTCTTACGGGTCTATAGGGCTGCTGATACAGCCTGTTGTTGCGGCCATATTGGCTTGGCTAATTTTCAGCGAAACGCTGGGGCCACTTCATATTGCCGGTGCTGTTATGATACTGGCCGGCATTGCCGTTTCGCAGCAGCGTCGACGCCGGGACAATGGAATAAATTTATAGAAATACCCCTGTGAGCTACCAATCAGACATCATCGATGGCCCGGTGGATTTCTTGTTTGCAACTATCCGCCACAGTTTAATATCACCCGATTCCAGCAGTTTCTTGCGGCGAGTCCAGAACTCTGCCTCGCGCATCAATATCTGAATTTTCTGGGTGCCATCGTCGTCACGCGCAAGCTTGGCAGCGACGGCATCAGCGCCCGCCCACGCCTTATTGATCATTTCAATATATTGTGTTGAAATATCTTCGGAAACCCGAACCTGCATGCGGTTATTCTTAACCAGTTCCACCATATCTTCGGCTAGAACAGGGTAGGGTTTTTGACGCTCTCCCTGGACCCATTCCTTATAACGATCTTTGCCAATCGTCGCATCTGATCCCAAAACATACTCGGTCATGAGAAACAGGCCGCCAGGTTTTAATTTGTCTTCAATGTTGGCAATAATATTATTTTTGTCCTGAATAGTGAATAGCGCCTCTTTGGATAAAGCCCGATCAAATTTGCGGCCAAAACTCTCCAGATCCTCCGGATCATAATGCTCAAGCACCGCCTTCTTCTCCATACCGTTCATTTTGGAGAGTTTGTTACCCTTATCGACCAAAGTTTTTGACGAGTCGTAGCCGGTCATCCACACGCCGAATTTGTCTGCCAAGACACGCGCGGGACCGCCAAGACCGGCGCCTATCTGCAACATGGACATTTCCGGACTAAGCGCCAACAGTTTTGACAGTGAAACAATAAACTCAGGGCCACCTGGGCCGCAAAAACCCTTGCCCCAAATATATTGGGCGATATCAATCGTTTCCTCATCCCATGGGTCTATCGTATCGACAGTAATTTTTTTGGTTTCCGTGGCTACAGGGTTCTCCACGGTTTCAGGAACCGGCGTACGGTCCTTGATGCGTTTTTTAATCTCGTCGGGGTCATATCCCTCCCACCACGCTTTGACACGCAGCCCGAGTGGCATGTTAGCTCCTGATTTTTTACTCGTCTTGGCAGCCAATTTTATACCCTAAACTCTCTCAGTGCGCGCAGGTCGTTCGCCCCAGTCTTGTACCCGAAGCAAAATTCAACCGATTTTAACTTCGATATAAAGACAGAAATTCGTTGACAATTGATGAAGATGTTCATGTCAACTGCGCAATATCGCACCAACGGCTTTTTCTGCAGCAGCAATAATTTTAGCCGCAAGTGTCTCAATTTCCTGATCAGAGAAAGTTTCAGTTTTTGGTTCAAAGACGGCGGATATCGCAATTGATCGCTGCCCTTCGGGCACACCCTTGCCGTCATAAACGTCAAACACCGATACACCGGCAATAGCTGCTTTATCTGCGCCTTTCACGGCCTTTACCAGATCTGCTACCGGACAATTAGCGTCGATTAAAAAAGCAAAATCGCGCTCTACCGATTGCAAATTGGACAGCGCCAAAGCGCCCTTGTTAGCATTTTTGCGCTTAGCGGCAGGAATAGCGTCCAGCATCACTTCAAAGCCAATCATCGGCCCGTCAATACCCATGGCTTTCATCATGCCGGGATGTAATTCACCGAAACTTGCCAGAATGTTTTTAGGCCCCAACCGCAATGTGCCAGAACGGCCAGGGTGATACCAAGTCGCCGCCCCGGCAAAAACCTGCAGGTTTCCGGTAGGCGCACCCGCGGCCTCAAGCGCAGCAATTGCATCACGTTTAGCATCAAAAACACTAACCTGGTGCTGGGCAACCGACCAATGGCGTGGTCCGCTGGTGCCAGCTCTTACGCCCGCAGCAACCAATCGCTGCCCGGTCTCGCTATCGTTTTCGTAGGTTGGTCCAACTTCGAATAAAGCAATGCCTTCAAGACCCCGGTCTTTATTGCGCTGTGCGGCCTGCATCAGATTCGGCAATATTGACGGGCGCATACAGTCCAGCTCGTTGGAAATCGGGTTATCAACAACCAGCGATTGGTCGCCGCCGCCAAATAGCGCCGCAAAATCGCGGCGCATGAATGACCATGTCATCACTTCGTGCAGGCCAGCACTGGCCAAACGCCGCTTTACCCGACGGGCCTTTTTCTGGCTGACATTCAGGGTTGTTCCAGCTTTGTGGTCAAGAACCGGCAATTGCACTGACGGAATATCGTCGTAACCATGGATTCGCAGAACTTCTTCCACGATGTCTGCCTCGCCCTCAATGTCCACACGCCAGCTGGGCACAGCAACCGTGTAAGGGTCATCGCCTGAAACTTCAAAGCCCAGTTTTTCCAAAATCGCAACAGATTCTGCCGCAGCGATATCAAGACCACCAAGTGTGAGCACACGCGCCGACCTGAACGGAACGGTTTTAGTCCATATTGGCTCGGCGCCCGCGCTGAAACCCGCGCTGGCTTCGCCGCCGCATAGATCAAGGATCATCTTGCTGGCTATCTCAACGCCGCTCAAGGCGAACAACGGATCAACACCGCGCTCAAACCGGTAACGCGCATCAGAGATAATGCCGTGTGTGCGACCAGTTACTGCTGTTTTAACCCGGTCAAACAAGGCACATTCAAGAACAACTTCAGTGGTCTCAGCGCTGCAGCCGCTGGCTTCGCCGCCAATAATGCCGCCAAATCCCAGTACGCCCGCATCGTCGGCGATCACTGTTTCGCCGCCCTCGCAGGTGTAGTCATTGTCATCCAGCGCCAGAAAACTTTCACCTGCATCAGCCGCACGCACATGAATATCGCCGGTTAGTTTCGCAGCGTCATAAACATGAAGCGGGCGACCAAGATCATGGGTGATGAAGTTGGTAATATCCACAAGCTTGGAGATTGGTCGCAGACCGATAGAGGTCAAACGGTCTTGCAGCCACTGCGGGCTTGGCCCGTTTTTAACGCCAGTAAACTTGCGGCCCATAAACAGTGTGCAGGCAGATACGTTATCGTCGTCCAGTTTAAGTGAAACACTGACATCGCTATCAAACCCGCCGCTGACAGTTGCAGTATCCAAACTCTTCAACGTGCCAAGGCCTGCCGCAGCCAAGTCGCGTGCAATACCGCGCACGCCCAGGCAGTCCTGCCGGTTAGGCGTAATCTCAATATCCACCACCGGGTCATCAAGCCTGGCATAGTCAACGAAGGACTGGCCAACCACTGCACTATCATCAAGCTCGATGATACCGTCATGATCATCGCCCAGCTCAAGCTCACGGTATGAACACATCATACCGTTCGATTCGACGCCGCGAATGGTCGCTTTCTTAAGGGTCACATCGATACCGGGTACATAGTCGCCCGGCTGGCCGAGCACTACCTTGATGCCAGTGCGGGCATTGGTTGCGCCGCAAACAATTTGCATCTGGTTGGTACCGTCTGAAACCTGACATAATTTTAACTTGTCAGCGTCCGGATGTTTCTCCGCCGAGAGGACTTCCGCCACCGTGAACGGGGCCAGTTTTTCAGCTGGATTTTCTACCGTGTCCACTTCAAGACCGATAGCATTGAGTGTTCGAACAATCTCATCGATTGTCGCATCGGTTTCCAAATGCAATTTGAGCCAGCTTAAGGAAAATTTCATCGGCTTAATCCCCCTGCAAGCGTCGGTAGGTCGAGCGCCCTAAATCCGTAATGTCTGAGCCACCTCAGGTCGCCGTCGAAAAAGGCGCGCAGGTCGTTCATACCGTATTTGAGCATGGCGAGCCGGTCGATACCGCAACCGAATGCAAAACCCTGATACACGTCCGGGTCCAGATTGCAGGCCTTGAGCACGTTAGAATGCACCATGCCCGACCCCAATATTTCCAACCAATCATTGCCGTCACCAATTTTAACATTGCCGCCAGCAAAGCTGCACTGCACATCGACTTCCATCGATGGTTCGGTGAAGGGAAAATAACTGGGGCGCAGCCGCAGTGTTACCGTATCTACCTCAAAAAATGCCTTCAAAAAGGCTTCAAGCGTTCCTTTAAGGTGTCCAAGATGCGTATCCTTATCAATCACCAACCCTTCAAGCTGGTGGAACATAGGCGTGTGAGTCGCGTCCGAGTCGGAACGGTAGGTTCGGCCCGGCGCAATGATGCGAATGGGCGGTTCCTTACTCAGCATGGTTCTGATCTGCACAGGGCTGGTATGGGTGCGCAGCACCTTGCGGTCACCATTCTCGTCTGGTGACAGATAGAAAGTATCATGATCCTGACGCGCCGGATGTTCTTCCGGGATATTCAGCGCGGTGAAATTATGAAAGTCACTTTCAAGATCTGGGCCCTCGGCCACATCAAAGCCCATACCGGCAAAAATCTCAGCGATTTCGTCCATAACTTGGCTGTTGGGGTGAATGCTGCCTGCAGCATGCCCGAGCACAGGCAATGACACATCGATGCGCTCGCCTTCCAGCCGGGCTTCCAGCTCTGCGGTTTCCAGCACCGTTTTGCGCGCAGCAATGTCGCCCGCAACATCGGCTTTTAGGCTATTGAGCGCAGGACCCATAACTTGGCGTTCCTCAGGGCTCATGCCGCCAAGGCCTTTCATCAAGCCAGACACGCAGCCTTTTTTGCCGAGCGCTGCGATGCGCACGTCTTCAAGGGCAGTGATACTGTCCGCCGCGGCAATGCGCGCCGTGATATCCGCTTTCAGCGATGCAATCTGTTCCTGCATAGTCTCTAGACCCCGAATCGATATGATACATTCCATAAAAACAAAATAAGGGAGCCTCACCAACCGGCCAGGCCCCCTTTAATTTCACTTGGTTGCGAACGCAAACCAGCTTTAGGTAGCGAGGGCGGCCTTAGCCTGATCCACAAGCGCTTCAAAAGCTGTTGGTTCGTGCACAGCGAGGTCGCTCAGCACTTTCCGGTCCAGCTCGACGCCTGCGAGTTTTAGACCGTGCATAAATTGACCGTACGGCAACCCAAGCTGGCGCGTACCAGCATTGATACGCTGGATCCACAAAGCGCGGAAATTGCGTTTGCGAGCCTTGCGGTCGCGGTATGCGTACTGGCCAGCTTTTTCAACAGCCTGCCGCGCAGTTTTAATGGTATTCTTACGACGACCCCGATAGCCTTTGGCTTCTTCGAGGACTTTCTTGTGACGAGCGTGCGATACTACACCGCGTTTAACACGTGCCATGATATTTCTCCTAAACCTGAAAGGTACAGCCCGGCATTAGCCGTAGGGCATGAATTTCTTGATGATTCTGGCGTCACAATCGGCAAGGATTGTGGTGCCACGCTGGTTGCGGAGTTGCTTGTTGGTGCGCTTGATCATACCATGCTGTTTACCAGCCTGAGCAGACACAACCTTACCAGTGGCAGTGAGCTTGAAGCGTTTCTTAACGCTCGACTTAGTCTTCATCTTGGGCATTTTTCTTCCTCACATTGCGTAAAGAGTGATCAGTTTGAACAACCTCGGCAGCCCTTTTTCTAGCCGGATCATTCGACGAATGGGGGTGTATAGGGTGGTTTTCTGCGCTTTGCAAGCAGATTCAGCCGCTTTTTATCCTATTTTAGCGTCAGGTCAATTTGCCGCCCAAGCGCTGGCGCTTCAACCTTGTCATGGTTGGCGAAATACGAAAGAAGTATCTCCGAAATCAGCCCGGCGTTCCCCGTCTTTTCAACTTCGGTAAAAGTCGTGAATAAATCGGCCCCATTTGCAATTATCGTGGGTGCAGCGGCGGTGAAAACATCGTCCGGTTTAACTGGCTTTCCGCCTCTGGAAACCGACAAAACCCTTTGTCTCTCTGGCTTTGAGCGATCATAGGTTACTTCAAATCCGGAAATCTCCAACAGGCCGCGCTCAAACGTCAGCGATTGCTCAACAAGGTCTCTAATTTGGCGACCGTTTAGCTCCATCGTAAGCACATGATCTATGAAAGGATACACATCCAGAATATCAACACGCCGGATATCACCGGCTGGAAGGTCCTTCCTGAGGCTACCGGGATGAAGAAAAGCAATATCAGTGCCTGCTTTTTCCCTGAAAATGTCTGCAAACAGGTTACCGAGCGCCGATTCTTCCATATATTTACGGTTCATATAGGTGGATGACTTGCCGATCACTTCAAATAGTTCAGGAAATTGGGCGCGGGCGGCTTCAATTTTGGCACGCACTAGCGGGTCAGGCGCATACTTGTCGGCGTCCACCGGAATAAGTTTGCCGTCATAGCTGGTTATTTGCCGGGTATCGCCGTCGAGGGTAAGCTCCAGAAAACCCAGATGAGTGGCCTGCCCGTATGTCTGCATAATCAGCGTGCCGGTTTCCGGATGCACAACTGGTTCCGGCGTGCCAGCGTCTGCATGACCGGAAAACATAACGTCAACGCCGGTGACAGCACCTGCAAGGCGGATGTCTGCGTCGATATCGCGCTGAGTACGAGGGTCTGTTTCAGCGTCCGTTTGCATGGGGGCGGTTTTACCCTGATGGGTTAGTAACACGACAATATCAACCTCACCCCGGATCGCATCGACAGACTTCTGCACAGCAATGGCTTCGTCGGTTACGTCCAGCGGCGCGATAAAGGCAGGAATGATCGCCGACACCGCATCACGGCCCATGATAGCGACAACGCCGATACGAACGCCGTCCCGCTCGATGATCGTGTGGGCCTGCGCAAAAGGAAGGTCGGTTCCCTTGTAAAACATATTGGCGGAAAGAACGGGAAAAGGTGCGCGGTTCTTTTGCCAGCCAAACACTTCTACGCCGTATTCAAATTCATGGTTGCCGATGCCCAGCGCGTCATATCCCATTGCAGCCATAAGATCGAACGCCAGCGCACCCTGCGTTTCCTTTGCGAGCGCTCCGGTAAAGATATCACCCGAGTCGAAAAGGAAGGTTGGGGTTTGCCGTAACCGGATTTCATTGATTAGGGTGGTCATCTCGGCAATGCCGCCGATGCGCTCCAGGCCATCGAGCCAAAATGCCGGAATCGGGTCATACGCACTTTCCACATCATTGGTGAACAATAGCGTGACCTTCTTCTCGGCCGCTATCGCTGGCAAGCCGAACCACAAAACCGACCAAAAACAGACTATTTTGAGACTAAAAAAAAAGGCATTATTACGCATTCAAGTTCTCCCCGGCCGGGATTAGAGGCGAATGACCGCCTCCAGGCAAACTTTTTTTTAGCGCTTGCCAAGGTAAGCTCAAATAGGGAGAGACCGAAGTTGGGATATTCAGGCCAAAAGCTGGTGATTGATAGTAAGCTGCCGTAACAACTACGCTGCTGGCACCGCGATATAATCCAAATGTCCTGTTTTGACCCATAGGCGTGCGCCGTTGTCGCCAGCCTCAATGTTTAAACCATAACCCTCCGGCACTCGCAGCCAGCTATTTTTGGTGAATTTTTCACCCGATTCGGTGAAGTCGCCCTCCAGCACTAGCAGTTCTGCTCCGCCCTTGGTATTGATGCTGGCACGCGCGCCGGCAGCCCAGCGTTCCAGCCGCACATTTTCGTGCGCGTCTTTAAACAAGGGCATGGTTTCAACACCGGCTTGCGCCCTGTCAGCAACGAACGTACCGCTGCTCATATTGATATTCACATGGGTGCGATCTTCCCTATCAAATTGCCAAAGTTTGACAAAAATTACACAGCCCTGTTCAGACCCCGGCGTATGGAAAGATGTCGGCGGGTTACGAATATAGGAACCAGCAGGATAGTCACCGTGCTCATCCTGAAACACGCCGCCCAATACAATAAATTCTTCACCGCCGGTGTGGGTGTGCGCCGAAAAATGGCTGCCCGGGTCATAACGAACAATGGTGGTTGCCCGGGCCACTTCATCGCCCATACGGTCCAACATGCGGCGGCTGACGCCTTTCATGGGGGATGCTGACCAATTAAGGGTTTCGCTGTGAACCGCCGCGCGGGCGCTGAAGTCTGCATTTATATCCACGATATTACCCCTACGAAGTGGCGAGTCCGGCGGCCCACCAATATCCAAAATCGCTCATGCCAGCACAGCTATGCTCGGGCGGGCATTCATCCGCGCTTTCCACGCAGCGATATTGTCGAAGTTTGCTGGCGTTTCTATTCCGGCAAAATCCGCAAAAGCAAACCCTGCAAAAGCGGTAATGTCTACAACCGTCAAACGATCACCGGCGAAAAAGTCGCTATCAACCAATTTCCCGTCCATCCATTCCATCGTTTTAAGCGCGACAGCTCGGCGGCGCTCACCGTAACCTGCATTTTCATAGGTCTCAATATCCGGTCCCAAACCGGGTGTGGCAAAATGGAAATAATTGGAAACCGCGTCAAGTAGCCCATCCTCAACCTTGCGCTGCAGCATATGAATGACACCGCGTTCTTTGGCATCGAGCCCGGTCAGGGTTGGCGCCCCCGTTACATGATCAAGATATTCTGTAATCGCCGTCGATTCCGATAAAATCGTTCCATCGTCCAATTCCAGAACAGGAACTGCACCTGAAGGGTTTTTGGCCAGGAATTCTGGCGTGCGGTGTTCGCCCGCAGGCACATCCACATGCAAAAATTCAACCTCGTCATGCAAACCCTTCTCTGCCAAGGCCAGACGAACGCGGGTTGGATTAGGGAAGCCTTTGTAATCATAAATGCGCATTTGTTTTCCTATTTAGGGGTGATTATCGTTATATTTTATCTATCTACTGATAGGTAGTTTTTCTAAATAATCAAAACGATCTTGTCAACCCCTATCTTCTGGTAGATAGTTATATTTATGAAAAAAACATACTCAGCAAAAGCCAATGAAATTATGGATGTGGCAGAAGCCCACATGCGAAAAGGTGGTTTTGATGCCGTCAGCTTCCGCGACTTAGCATCAGCGGTTGGTGTAAAAAGCGCCAGCGTCCATTATCATTTTCCGCAAAAACCTGACCTTGGCCAAGCTATAGTCTCGCGCTATCGCAGCCGAATCGCAGAGACACTCGGTGACGCCGCTGATAGTCGGGCTTCCATTGCCAAACTGAAACTGTTGTTTTCGGTTTACTCCACCGCACTGAACAGCGGCGATAGCGTGTGTCTGTGTTGTATGCTGGGCGCCGAATCGCGGTATCTGCCGACGGACGTAGCGGCGGAAGTTTCCCTGTTTTTTGGCGATATGACTGACTGGACGCGCGGTGCTCTCCAAGCCGACTTGCCAAAAGCCAGAGCTGCAGCACTGGCTGCTCACATCATCAGCGCACTGCAAGGTGCGATGGTACTATCGGTTGCGCTTGACGACAACAGCCACCTTACTAATACACAGAAAATGCTTTTGCGGTTCGTAAAAAGCGAACTTGAAAGCTGAGTTCAAAGACTGGCAGCAATTGCTTTAGCGGCCGCAACCGGATCATCCGCGCCGGTTATCGGACGCCCAATCACCAGAATATCAGCACCAGCAGAAATGACTTCGCGCGGTGCCATCACCCGTTTTTGATCACCTGCGGCGGAGCCCAAAGGCCTGATGCCCGGCACCACCAGCTTAAAGTCTTGTGCGGTTTGGCTTCGTACCATGGCGATTTCTTTGGGGCTGCAAACAATACCGTCCAAGCCCGACGCCTGAGCAAGCCCCGCCAACGTAGGCACGACGGTATCGGTCGAGCCGGAAATTGACATCGCGGCCAGATCATCGTTATCGAGACTGGTTAAAAGCGTCACCCCCACCACCCACGGCGCAGCCACGCCGTGTCTGTCAGCTTCTTCCGCGGCTGTTTCAGCGGCGCGGCGCATCATCTCGGGTCCGCCCTGGGTGTGGATAGTCAATATTTTGGGTGCCAGCGGCATCACGGCGCGAAGTGCGCCCACCACTGTATTGGGAATATCGTGAAACTTGAGATCCAGAAAAATTGGCATCCCGGTGTCGGCCACTGCCTTGAAACCGTCCGCCCCATTCGCGCAATAAAACTCCAGCCCCAGCTTGATACCGCCCACGACACCCAACAGATTTGACGCGGCCGCAACCGCTGCTTCGGTATTGGTTGTATCAAGCGCACAAAAGATACGATCGCTAGGCTTCACATCGGCTGTCATAAAAGGCTCCCAGGCTGACGGTGGAATATCTCTTGCGTCGTACCGGCAAACAACCTGAAGCGCAAGGTCTGCATCGCAAGAACCAGCTAACTCTCTTTAGGAACAACTGCAGTGTCGCTATCCAGGTCGCTGGCAGCAGTGTGGGCTTTGGCGGCCCGGTGCTGGTGCGCGTCTTCCGCAAGTGCAGATACCTGACCCTCCAGATAATTGGTTCGGCGTTCCGCTTTGCGTCTTTTGGCAAATCCCTGCAGCCTGAGCCATCCGGTAACGCCTGCAGCTGCCACCACGCCGATAAAAATACCGAGAAACAATAGCAAATAGGCTGGCATGGGCGGCAGAAAGCCCAGCGGCTCCACAGACAACACAATCAGCTGGCGATTATTGATGGCAAACAGAATCAGAATGAGGGCTAAAACCAGCCACAACAGGCGGCGACATATAATCCAAAAACTCTTCAACATGCGCTTGGGTCTCGTCGGACTATAGGGGAATGTATGTCTTTAAAATGAGTATGAATCGAAACAGTCTCCAATCGGGAGACAGAAACATCAAAAACCACGCGCTTTGCCAGCGCCCGAATACCTTGTCCCGAATTATTTATCCCTAATTATTTATTCAGGCGCTCGCGGAGGTCTTTGCCGGTTTTAAAATAGGGTACCCGCTTGTCAGCTACTTCAACCTTTTCACCCGTTCGTGGGTTTCGGCCGATGCGTGCTGGCCGTTCTTTCACGGAGAAAGCACCAAAACCACGCAACTCAACACGATCACCTCGGGAAAGAGCCCCGGTAATCTCATCGAAAATCTTTGATACAATACGCTCTACATCCCGGTAATAGAGATGTGGATTAGCATCTGCAATTTTCGCAATCAACTCGGACTTGATCATAAACGTCCTCCCGCAAGGCACCCTTTTTTATCCCCACTCGAAACCGGGATGCCTTTGTAAATTTTCGAAAGCGTGCCACCTCATTGAGCGTCCGTCAAGATAAGCCTTTCAAAGAAAAGGGGTTTTGATGCGATTTTATGGCAATCGCTGCCCAAATACCATAAAAATGGCTATGAAATTCGACGCTTTTAATCAAATTCCACCCTCAGCGCTCCAAGTTTTGCCGAAGATTCGCCAGAGGCAATGTCTGAACAACACCCTCGACCAAGGTGATTCTCTGCCGCCGGGCGAACAAACTGGCGAACAAACTGGCGAACAAACTTTGGGCGATGCGGCTGACCAAGCACAAAAAAGCCGCCCCCCGGAATAACCAGGGAGCGGCTTTTAGAAACACTTGTAAGGCAAATAACCAGATTAGGTTTATTTGTCTTCTTTGGCTTTCTCAAGCGCAGCGCCAAGAATATCGCCGAGGCTTGCGCCAGCATCGGTTGAACCATATTGCTCAACAGCGGCTTTTTCTTCGGCAACTTCAAGGGCTTTAATAGACAGGTTGAGCTTGCGGCTCGACTTGTCAACGCCAGTAACCATTGCGTCAACCTTGTCACCAACAGCGAAGCGCTCTGGGCGCTGATCACCGCGATCACGTGCTAGGTCGTTGCGACGAATAAAGGCAGAAGCGCCAGTTTCACCAACTACAACTTCGATGCCATTGTCGTTAACAACTTTAACAACGCAGGTAACCTGCTCGCCGCGTTTCTTGGATACAACATCCTTGAACGGGTCGCCGCTAAGCTGCTTAACACCAAGGCTGATGCGTTCTTTCTTCATGTCTACATCAAGGACAACGGCTTTCACCATATCGCCTTTTGTGTATTCCTGAATTGCATCTTCGCCTGAACGGTCCCAGTTAAGGTCAGACAGGTGAACCATGCCGTCAACGTCGCCTTCAAGGCCGATGAACAAACCAAATTCGGTGATGTTCTTAACTTCGCCTTCGATCTCGGTGCCCTGTGGATACTTGGCAGCAAATGCTTCCCAAGGATTATCACCACACTGCTTGAGACCAAGTGAAATACGGCGCTTGGCTGGATCAACTTCCAGAACCATCACTTCAACGTCCTGGCTGGTAGAAACAATCTTGCCAGGGTGTACGTTTTTCTTAACCCAGCTCATCTCGCTTACGTGCACAAGACCTTCAACGCCGGCTTCCAGCTCAACAAAAGCACCATAATCAGTGATGTTGGTAACCCGGCCCTGATACTTGGTACCAAGCGGGTATTTCGTTTCGATGTCATCCCACGGATCGTCGGCAAGCTGCTTCATACCAAGGCTGATACGCTGAGTTTCAGGATTGATACGAACGATCTGAACTTTAACGGTTTCACCGATTGTCAGAACTTCGCTTGGGTGATTAACCCGGCGCCACGAAATATCAGTGACGTGCAACAGGCCGTCGATACCACCAAGGTCAACAAAGGCGCCGTAATCAGTGATGTTTTTCACAATACCGTCAACAGCATCGCCTTCTTTAACCTGGTTCATCAGTTCAGCGCGCTGACCTTGACGATCTTCCTCAAGAATAGCCCGGCGCGAAACAACGATGTTGCCGCGGCGACGATCCATTTTCAGAACCTGGAAAGGCTGTTTGATGTTCATCAAAGGTGTTACGTCGCGAATTGGACGAATATCAACTTGGCTGCCCGGCAAGAAAGCAACAGCGCCGTTAAGGTCTACTGTAAAGCCTCCTTTAACCCGGCCGAAGATAACACCTTCAACACGACTGTCATTTTCAAAGGCTTTCTCAAGCTCGGTCCAGGCTTCTTCGCGGCGTGCTTTGTCGCGCGACAGAATAGCTTCGCCCATCGCGTTTTCAACGCGGTCGACATAAACTTCAACCTCGTCGCCAACAACAAGCTCTGCTTCTTGGCCTGGAGCCATAAATTCACGGAGTGGAACGCGACCTTCAGCCTTGAGGCCGATATCGATAATCGCGAAATCATTTTCAATGGAAACGATCATCCCTTTAACAACACGGCCCTCAAAGCCTGTGTCTGCTGGCATCGTTTCGTTCAGAAGTGCCTCAAAATCGGAGAGGCCTGGCATGGTTGCCACTTCAGACATATAGTGTCCTTTCAAATACTCTTGTTTTCGTGCCTGCCGGTTGGTTCCGGCGGTCTTCTTTCGAGTTTTTCAAGCGTGGGACCATCCCTCGCTTTTCTGTGGCCCGAAAGCCTCTAACACAACAATAAAAAACCAATCCGCGACCGAAGGTATTCCCGGTTGCGAATAGCCCGCTTATGCAGCGTCTTCGGATATTGGGGCTAAAGCCGTTCTTTCACCAGATCGACCGCCCTTAAAAACACGGCGTCTATAGCGAGTTCCGTTGTATCTAGCAAGAGGGCATCTTCAGCGGGCTTCAAAGGCGCATCTGCGCGGCCCATATCCCTTGTATCGCGGGCCTGCACATCAGCAAGGATTTGCTCGTAGGTAACAGCGGGTTCGCGGTCCTTAAGCTCCACAAAACGGCGGCGTGCCCGCACGTCAGCACTTGCAGTAACATAGAGCTTCAAATTGGCGTCCGGGCAAACCACAGTGCCTATATCGCGGCCATCGAGCACGGCCCCTGTTTTGCCGCCTGGCGGGCAGACAGAGAAATTACGTTGAAATTTCAATAAGTTGGCCCTGACACCCGGCATCGCAGCTACCTTGGAGGCAGCGTCGCCGGTGCGCTCTTCACGCAGCGCAGGATCGCCGAGCAAGGCCGGATCAAGATTTGCCGACACGCCAACAGCAGCAGCAACGTCATCCGCTTTAAAACCAGCTCGCAGCACTCCGAGCCCCACGGCGCGGTACAGACTGCCTGTGTCCAGGTAGGCGTAATTAAATTCCGCTGCCAATCGCCGCGCCAGTGTACCTTTTCCCGCCGCAGCAGGCCCATCAATCGCAATAATCACCGCGAATCACCTTACCTAAAGTTTGGCGTGTTATAAGAAAGCCTGCGTAAAAACGCCAGAAATTAGCGTTGTTGGCCACCGCATTGACTCTGAACAGCTCGTTTGTTAAAAAGAACAAAATAAGAACGCAAGGAGGCTGCTAAGCGCAATATGGGACGTTTTTTGCCTGAAAAACTGTTACTTATCTTGCCATTTTTTCTGGCTGTTTCCGTTGCTGAAAATCTCAAGTCAACAGCCCAAATAATTGAGGGACAAACCATGGAAAACTCTGCACCCAATGTAACCACCATAACTGCTTTGCTACCGGTGGAAATAGTTGAGCCCAATGCGATATTTTTTGAAAAAATTGGCTTCAGTCGGACCAGCGAAGTCAGTGAGGATCCGAGCGACCCATCAACGCCGCTTGGTTTTGTAATTATGGTCAGCGGCAAAACACAAGTGATGTTGCAAAGCGTTCAAAGTATCAAAAATGACGCACCTGAAATGATCCCTGAAGGCGGCACCACCAGCTTTTTATTCATTGAAGTTAACGATCTGGATGCGGTGATAAATAGTTTAAAAGACTATCCCGTTTTCATGGAGCGGCGCACCACATTTTACGGCTCGGAAGAAATTGGCATCACAAGTCCCGGCGGCCACAAAGTGACATTTGCCAAGTTTGACCGCTAAAAAGCACTCGAAGAAACGAACCGTTAGGTTTTTAGACCAGCGCCCAGCCCTGTCATCAACTCGGTAAAACCCGGAAAACTGGTTTGGATGGGGCTGGCATCATCAATGGTAACCGGTGCCTTCGCCATTTGGCCCAAAACTGAAAAGCTCATCGCGATACGATGATCAAGATGGGTTTCCACGCTGCCACCGCCCGGCACTCTGCCGCCAGCGCCGTGAATGACAAGGCCGTCCGGTAGTTCCTCAACCTGTACCCCGTTTGCCGCAAGGCCTTGTGCCATAGCAGCCAGACGATCAGATTCCTTAACCCGCAATTCCTCCAGACCGGTAAATCGGCTAACGCCCTCAGCAACCGCGGCAGCACAAAACAACACCGGAAACTCGTCGATCATGGTCGAAGGGTCGACCGCCAGATCGCTTACTGCCGTCAGGGCTGCGGCTCTAACCCGCAAAGTGCCAACAGGTTCACCGCCCAAAACCGTTTGGTCTTCAACCTCAATATCAGCGCCCATCGCGGTTAGCGCCCCGATAATCCCGGTTCGCAGCGGATTAAGGCCAACATTCTTAACAGTAATATCCGAGCCCGGCACCATAGAAGCCGCAGCCAGCAAAAAAGCTGTGGACGATATATCGCCGGGCACATCAACCTGGATCGGCGACAATTCCGGCTGGCCTTCGATACTAACCACCCGCACACCTTCTTCATCGTTAACCCTTATATCAGCACCCATGGCAGTAAGCATGCGCTCGCTATGGTCCCGAGTCGCCACTTTTTCACGCACAATGGTACGACCGGGGGTGTTCAAGCCCGCCAGCAACACCGCTGACTTAACCTGAGCACTTGCCATCGGTGGGCTATAATCAAGCACTAGTGGTCGCGGCGTTCCTTTGATAGTGAGCGGTAGGTACCGCCCTTCGCGCGCGCTAAATTCAGCACCCAGATCTTGCAGCGGCACCGTCACCCGGTCCATAGGCCGCGACCTGAGCGAGGCGTCGCCGGTCATGGTAACGGTAATATCGTGGCTGGCGATTAGACCCAACAACAAGCGTGTTGAAGTGCCGGAATTGCCCATATCGATGACGTCATCAGGGCTGACAAGCCCGCCAACACCAACGCCGAACACCTCATAGTGGCCGGCGCCGAGCCGGTTAATGGTCGCGCCCATTGCGCGCATGGCGGTGGCGGTTGCAAGCACATCTTCGCCCTCCAACAGGCCGCGAATTTCTGACCGACCAACGGCCAGTGCCGACAGCATCAAAGCACGGTGCGATATTGATTTATCTCCGGGCACGCGCACACGGCCGCTGAGGGCAGAATTTGGGCTTGAAATCAGTTTGGGCACGATGAAGTTTCCGCTTTGTAGCAATTGTTGTCAGTAAAGCTTTGACAGGCGCGTGTGATCATGGCAAGTGGAGCGCCGAATTCTTTGCTGCAAACCGCATTAAATTGCAAGGAGATTAGCGTGGCAAATCCTGAATGGGGTAAAAAGCAGACCTGTCCAAAGTGTGGCGAAAGCTTTTATGATCTTTGTAAAGAAAACCCGTATGTGTGCATCGCCTGTGCCCACGAGTGGGTTCCTGAACCAATATTGAAAACTAAACAGCCAATTGCTGTGAAAAAAGAACCTGAGCCTGAAGAGGCTGAAGACGACGAAGACGACATCGATCTGGACGATGAGGATGATGCCGTTGTAAGTCTCGACAATGACGACGACGAAGATGTTGCCGCGATTGTTGATACATCTTTGGCTGACAAAGAGACTTAACCAAGTTCGCCGGGCAGCAAGCTGCCGCCCGGCTTAACTCTCTGCGACCAGACTTGGCCGCAGAATCCGGTGGTCATGAATAATTTGGCCGCCAATGACCCGGACCCAAATGTGCGGGCTTAACTTCCCAATATTATGGGGCCGTAGCTCAGCTGGGAGAGCGCCTCGCTGGCAGCGAGGAGGTCAGGGGTTCGAGCCCCCTCGGCTCCACCAATTTCTTCTATATATGCCTAGTTAGTCATCGCCCTTGTCAGTTGAGATTCGGGTTTTCAGTTCGGCGAACTTTTCGCCGGCTGTATCCGTTCCCCTGCCGACAGCTGCCCCGAGCCGGGCCCAAATCAAATCGCCTTGCTGGCTCACCAGCTTCACGCCCACGATATATCCCGCATAAGCCGCCAGCAACCAAATCCAGCCGTTATCCATGTTCACATAATTAGGCAATGTGACAAACCAGGCGAACGCCAACCCAATATTGGTAAAGGAATTGATGATAAATCCAATTATCAAATCAAAGCCCAGATAGTCGAACCATTCACCGGGCGAGAACACAACACCCAGGAATTCAAAAATTTCCCCAACTTCAATGACAAAATAGGCGAACAGCGCCATTGTTCCGTAAAAACCACCGCCAAAAAACATCACTTTGTTATGTAAAAGATCGCTTCCGGCATCTTTGTGGAGAAAAGGTTTTTTCGGCGGCGCGGGGGCTGGCTCTTCACCGGCTTTTTTTCGCCGTTTTGCCTCGGCTTTGGCCTCTGACTTGGTTTTTTTGTGGTCTTTAAACTGTTGCTTGAGACCTTTGCTGTCGTCAAACCGGCTCAACCGCCCAGAGGTGATGGACCACTGCAAAATAAGAAAGGTAAAAGCCGCCACTGGCGCGCTACCAAACAATATAGCTCTGATACTATCGCCGATCATTGCCGCACCCCATCACTATTGCCTCCAGCTAATAAGGCTATTTTCGAGGTTGGTTTCAAGCGGTATCAACGCCGACATCAATATTTACCGCCTGCCCTATTGCGTCATCGGCTGGCCATCCAACAGGATTTTTTCCACCCGGTCCGGGTAAAAAAAAGCGACATAGTCTGAAAGCTGAGCTACTTCGTCGTAGGGGCTGTCGTATCCCCAAACTGCGGCGCTGGCACCGCCGCCGCCTGCCTGAATGTCCCAGTAACGAGCCTCGCCTTTAAACGGGCAATAAGTCGTATTTGAGTTCGCCTGCAAAAGATCAAACCGCACGTCGTCGCGGGGCAGATAAACCACCGGTGGGTAGCCACCTTCCCGAAGCAATATAGCTTGCGACGTTTCGGCAATGACCTGACCAAAGGCTTCAACCTGCACAGAGCCCAAAAGCGGCTCCAGCGTTATTGTATGATCAGGGTGTTTTTTGAACCCCGGAGCTAAATTAGTAGCGGCTGAATCGGTGTTTGGCATCACTCGTTCCTCGACTGTATAGGCCAACCATAACCCGCGATGCAGCCGCGAGACAGGCGTTATTTTGAGCCTGCCAATTGCATAAACGCACCAATTGCCGTTTAATATGGCCAAAGAATAATCCAAATGGCACAGCACGGCGACAAAGGGGCACTCGCAATGATCATTTTCTCAAACCTATTTACCCGGACCAGCACGTCCATTCTTGCAGCAAGCTTGTTGCTGGCACCCGCGTTGTGGGCGGCTGACGCCAAGAAAAAACCTGAGCTACCGCTGGCGGGCGTCACCGAAAAACTCAGCTTTGAGACCAATGAGGGCACATGGATGTCGCTAGATGTCACCCCCGACGGCCAACAGATAATTTTTGAGTTGCTGGGCGATATCTACGAAATGCCCATGGCTGGCGGCGCCGCCACCCGGATCACCGAAGGCATGGGTTACGATAGCATGCCGCGCGTGTCGCAGGACGGAAAATGGATCAGCTTCATCAGCGACCGAGACGGCGATGATAACCTGTGGGTCGCCAACCGCGACGGCACCAAGCCGCGCAAACTATCAGGCGAAAAATACTCCCGGTTGGTCGCACCCGCCTGGTCGCCGGACAGCCAATATGTCGCCATGACCGTCGGCGGGCGCAAAACCACCATCAAAATGTTTCATGTGAACGGCGGTAAGGGTCTGACGCTTGCAAGCGATGACAAAGCCAATCCGGCAAGCGGTGTTGGCCTCGCCTTCTCGCCGGACGGCAAGCATATTTATTACACTCAGCGCTCCCGGAACGCTCAGGGTCGCCGCGGCGCAATGCCCGCAGGCCAAATTGCACGCTTTGACCGCGAGACAGGCGAGGTTGACAGCGTCAGCCAAGGCGAAGGCGGCGGGGTAAAACCACTAGTATCGCCGGACGGTAAAACGCTTGTCTACCTATCCCGCAAAGAGACCAAAACCGGCATTCGGGTGCGCGACCTTGAAAGCGGTGCGGACCGCATGATCGTGTGGCCAATCCAGCGCGACGCCCAGGAAGCTGGCCGCCTGCCCAGCCGTGATTATTACCCCGGCTATGCCTTCACGCCAGACAGCAGCGCGCTTATCCTGCACACAGGCGGCAAGATTGAGCGTATCGACATAACTGACGGCAGCCGTGTGGTTATCCCCTTCACCGCGCAGGTGGATCTGGATATCGGCCCCGATCTGACCTCGCCCTACCGGGTGGAGCAAGGCCCGGTTACGGCCCGCCTCGTTCAGAACCCAGTTCACGCGCCAGACGGCAGTAAAATCGCCGCGTCTATCCTGACCAAAATCTATATTACCGACAACGAAGCTGATGCTACACCCAAGCGGCTAACCAAGGGAGACGCGTGGGAATTTAAACCCGCATGGTCGCCTGATGGTCGCTGGATCGCCTATGTTACGTGGTCGATGGACGACGGCGGTCATATCTGGAAAATGCGCTCTAATGGGCGCGGTAGGCCGCAACAGCTAACCGAACATGCCGCCTTTTACACCGATCTGGCCTTCAGCCCGGACGGCGAGCAAATCGTCGCCATGCGCGGTAACGAATACCAGCGCCACCAAACCTTCAGCGAGTTTACCGGTCTCGGTGTGCCGCTTGACCTTATCTCGCTTTCATCCGACGGCGGCGACGTGAGCCTAATCGCGTCGGCCAACGGTGCGCGCACCCCGCATTTCTCTGCAGACCCTAACCGTATTTACCTATACTCCGGCGATGCGCTGATCTCGCTGCGGTTTGACGGCAGCGACAAGCGCGAGCATTTGGTTGTTGAACTGCCCAAAGGCAATCGCAGCTTCAGCGACGACGCACCCAAGGCCGAGGACATCCGCATTAGCCCGGACGGCAATTACGCATTAGCGTTTGGCATCAAACAATTGTGGGCCTTGCCTATTCCGCGCATTGGCGCTAGCACACCCAAGGTTTCAGTGCGCGGCGCAAGCGTACCCGCGATCCAGCTTACCACTATCGGTGCCGACAGCTTCGGCTGGGCCGACGGCGGTAAAACCGTGACTTGGGCCATTGGCCACACGGTTTACACACGGCCTTTTGACAGCATCGAGTTCCTCAAGGAGGATGAAGACAAAGACAAGGCGGATAAAGACGGCGCTGCGAAAGAAGGCGCAGAACCTTCCGAAGAAGCCGATAAACCAAAAGAAGAAAAGAAGCCTGAATTCCTCGAAGACAATGAGCATGTCACGGCGATAAAAATTGCCCTTGAGGTCCCGCGTGATACCCCGTCTGGCAGCATCATTCTGGCGGGCGCTAATGTTATCACCATGGCGGGTGCAAACACAGCTGCCATGAACACAGTGCTGGCCAATCAGGATATTTTGGTCAACAACAACCGCATCATCGCGGTGGGCGATCACGGCACGCTCACCGCCCCCGACGGCACAACCACCGTTGATATGACCGGCAAATATATCATGCCCGGCTTCATCGACACCCACGCCCACTGGGAATTCCGAACCGGCGATGTGCTGGAGCCCCAGAACTGGAGCCTTATTGCCAATCTGGCTTACGGCGTAACCGCAGGCCTGGACGTGCAAACCGCTTACGAAGATTATTTCGCTTACCAGGACATGGTTGAAACCGGTCAGTCGTTGGGCCAGCGTGCCTTCATGACCGGCCCCGGTGTTTTCGGCCGCAATGACTTCCAGTCTTACGATGCCGTGCTTGGTTATCTGAAACGCTACTCGGACCATTACCGCACCAAAAACATCAAGTCTTACCTTGCTGGTAACCGCAAACAGCGCCAGTGGGTGGTAAAGGCCGCCAAGGAACTGGGCCTGATGCCAACAACCGAAGGCGGCGGTGATATGCGCCTTGATATCACCCATGCCATCGACGGTATGCACGGCAACGAGCACACGCTAACCATCGCGCCCATGTATAAGGACGTGATCGAGCTCTATGCCAAAACACAAACCGCTTACACGCCGACAATGATTGTCCAATATAACGGCATCAGCATGACCAATTATTTCTTCACCCGCACCGAGGTGCATGACGACGCCAAGCTGAACCGTTTTTACCCCCACAACAAGCTGGACGAGCTGACCCGGCGTAAAGGCGGTTGGGCGCGTGACGACGAATTTTCAGTAGACCAAATGGTTGCTGCCGCAGCCACACTGCAGCGTGCTGGTGGGCTTGTCGGTGTTGGGGCGCACGGCGAACTGCAAGGCCTTGGTTACCACTGGGAAATGTGGGCATATGCCATGGGCGGCATGACCCCAGTAGAGATTTTGCGCGCTGCCACCATCGACGGCGCGAAAATCATCGGCATCAGCGAAGACCTGGGCTCCATTGCCCCCGGAAAACTGGCTGATATGGTTATCCTGAACGCCAACCCGCTGGCCGACATCAAAAACACCAATAGCATCTCGCAAGTGATGAAAAACGGCGCGCTCTATGACGGTGATACGCTAACCCAAACATGGCCCGTACGCAAAGAAATGGCCCCCTTCTGGTGGTGGGACGAGGCACGGCATTAGGGAAAGGGCGATACTTGGCTATTTAATATTTTGAATAAGTAATGAAGTGAGACCTGCATTAAGATGACGAAAATAGATAGCGTGCTCTCTGCTGATGGAGCAGAAATTATAGACATAATTGAAAGCCAACCCGGGGTGTATAGGTTGCATCGCTATGAGAAAAAATATGACCCGGAAGAGCAGTCTAAATATATAATTCGTGTTCTGCCAGATCCAGACGGGTTGTTCGGCGATTTAGCCAGTGCTACAGCGGAGGCTAATCGATTGGTAGCTTTATAGGGACTGTCCTAGCTTAAGAGTTCATCCCATTGCCCTGCGGCACATGGGGAAAGCATATATTAATACTAAAATTAATTGACCGATAGGTAGGCCGTGGCAAGCGACGACACCCTAACCATTTTGCGTGATCTGGAAATTGAACTCCATCAATTTTCTGTTCGTAGTGACCCCGAACGCCTTGATGAATTGCTTCACAATTCTTTTGTTGAATTTGGCCGTTCCGGAAAGCGTTACGATAAAGCGGGTATAATTGCGCTTTTATCGACAGAGGCAGACCACGGCCCTGCCCCTTGGTCACAAGATTACGCACTATCGGAATTGACGGAGGACTTGGCGCAGATAACCTATAGGTCCGCCCACATTGATGATGCCGGAGAGCTTTCACGGCATACGCTGCGGTCATCCCTATGGCAAAAAACTGACGGCAAATGGCAAGTGCGTTTCCATCAAGGGACAGCAACCGAAGCCTTTGTTAAAACTCCCTGATAAAACCATAAACCATCTAACCGTGGATCAGTGCAAGTTGGGCACGCAGTGCATCTTGCAGCTTGAACCGGCTCATGATGGTTTTGCGAGCGCTGGCGGTCAGGTTGGCGCGAAGCTGCTTGTCATCCAACATCTCACTCATGCGTTTAGTTATCGCGGGAACATCGTTCGGGTCTACCAACAAGCCACTAGCCCCTTCGGTGATCACTTCGCGCACCGGTTCGTTGTCACTGGCCAGCACCGGTACGCCCGCACTCATGGCGTTCAGGCACGACCATGACAGCACAAAGGGTATCGACAGATACACATGCAGCCTTGAGATTTGCAGCATTTTGACGAACTCGCGCTCCGGCAACAAACCAACAAAATGGGTTCGGGCGGGGTCATAATCCACGGTAGTTTCGGCCCATTTTTTCAGGCCCGCCGAGCCGCGGCCGGGGTCGTAACACAGCCGGTCTTTTGCCGCGATTATCACATGGCAGTTGGGGCGCTTTTTCTGCACCTCTGCAATGGCCTGCATAAACTGCGGGAAGCCGCGCGCCTTTTCCATACCGCGTGCTGCGTAGGTGATAACCTCCGTGGCAGCGGTGAATTTCTGGTCACCAACTGTAAGCTCCGCATTATCATCCGGGCGGTACAGGTCTGTATCAATACCCTCATGGCACACTTGAATATCCCGCTGCCAACGGGCTGGAAACTGGCTTTTCTGGAAGGTGGTCGGGGTATAGACCCCGTCGGCCTGATCAAACTCATGGGCGATGATGCTGTTGCGCGCAGTGTTGCTGGCGCACTGCCGGTAAAAGGCCTGCGGGTTGCGCACGCCAGCGGGGTTCGGGTTCTGGTAATACCATTCCAGAAAACAGGTGATCCGCGCCTTGGGGAACAGGTCGCGCAGAAAATAAGACGCACCTTTCGAGGCATGCACAACGATGTAATCCGGGTGCCGCCCGGCGTCCGCCATAGGTTTTAATTTGCGGTACAGATCGTGCCCCAGTGCGGCGGCTTCCATGCGGGCACCCATTCGCGCACCCGGTTTGGCAGCCTGGGCAGCAGCATCCGCCGGAACATCATAAACAATCTGCTCAATCGGCAGATCAAGGGTTGAGCCCTTGCGGCTGGCCGCAATAATCTCATGGTCGCCCGCTCTATATAAATGCCGGAATAAATGCACAAACTGGCCGGGGAACGCATCATGAATGAACAGGTACCGCATGGGCGCAGCTTAGAAAGGCGCGGCGATTATGTCTATGTAGATTTAACTAAGATTGTAATTAGAATTGATGTTTATTTTCCTATTGTTACCCTAAAATTGAAGCCGGTTCTTAAACAGATTTTCACTTCCTTCGAAGATGCTAACCAGTTCAGGCAACCCAGGCGCGGCGAACGATCCGCGCGCAATTATCCATTACGGATAGTGGAGATCAGGCATGCGTATCATCGCGGTATCGTCGCAAAAAGGCGGCTCAGGAAAAACAACCATTACTGGCCATCTGGCCGTGGAAGCAGCGCGCCAAACCGGCGAGCCCGTGGCACTGGTGGACACCGACCCGCAGGGCAGCTTGTCCGACTGGTGGAACGAGCGCGAGGCAGACCAGCCCGCCTTTGCCCAGGCAACACTCGCGACACTGGACGCTGATTTGGCGGCGCTCCGCGATCAGGGCTTTCGCACAGTTTTCATCGACACGCCGCCCGCCATCACTGGCGCAATTCAAACGGTGGTGGTGAAATCTGACCTAGTGATTATTCCGACCCGGCCAAGCCCCCATGACCTGCGGGCAGCAGGCAAAACCGTGGACCTGGTGGAGCGCGCGGGCAAACCGCTGGTGTTTGTGGTTAACGGCGCAACGGTACGCGCACGGCTGACCGGCGAGGCGGCAATTGCCCTATCGCAGCACGGCACTGTCGCCCCGACCATCCTGCATAACCGGCAGGATTTTGCCGCCAGCATGATCGACGGACGAACCGTGATGGAAGCCAACCCAGCTGGGCGCTCCGCAGCCGAAGTGGAAAAACTGTGGCTCTATATCAGCGAGCGGATCAAACGCCTGCCGGTGAAAGCCCAGTTTAAAAGCCTGCCCACCCAGCGCGCAGGCTTTGGCAACCGGCCCCACGCGGCAGTCGCCTCAGCAACACATCCGGCGGCGCTTTAGATAATTACGTTACCGTAACAACCCAGACAACGCCCCAAACAACGCCCCAAACAACACACAGGAGACCGACATGGCAATGGCCTCTCTTAACGCATCACTGCTCGCCCCCAAGGGCGGCGCTTACCCTTCGGCGAACGCGCCTACATTAGTGCCCAGCAACCCGCTGCAGCACTCAGCAATTGGGCAGATCGCTCATAGCCCTCGCAAAATACGCGAGCCAAAACAAAGCAGCACGGAAAAGAAAACCAAGAAAAAGTCGCTACGGTTAAGTGCGAGCATGGACAAGGACCTGCGCCTGCTTGCCGTGCGCAATGGGCTCAGCCAGCAGGCGCTGCTGGAGCTGGCGGTTAGTGACTATCTGGATAGGGCTTTTGCGTCCGGCGAATGTATGTGCAGGCGGTAACTACCCGATATCGGTGCGAAATAGTTGGTACCACCGGCATCCTAATACCCCGGTAAAATACGGCCTGGGGCGAAACCACACAGTGAAAATAGCGCTTGTTTTTGATGTGGGTTTCGTGTGCGCGGGAGCCGGAGATATGCGGCCGGTTCCCGCGCAATTTAACCGCAAAAATTTGAGTAAGCTTAGGCGCTAACCTGGTGGTTTGGCGAAACAGTCAAACCCGGCGCGTTTCAAGCCAACACACAGGCTGACCGCCGAATGCAGGCCTTCAACAGGGCCAAACAACAAGCGATAACGACCGATGCGATTGGGCGATTCAATTATATCGCCGAACAACCCCTTAATGGTTTCAGCTTGGTCCCTTTTTATTCGTTCCATCATTGCTTTTGCATCGTCTTCGCGCAGGGCAAAACCAACTTCCAAGCGCCAAACAGTTGTCCAATCTTCGGGTTTGGCAGCGGCCTCTTCTTTTTCGTCGGCCACCCAGCCTTCAACCAGCAGGTCCATGCCGATCAGTTCGTCGGTAAAGCCCAGCTCATCAAGCCGCTCCCCGTAAACCTGTCCGGCCGAACGCGCCTTGCCCGGAAGCTGCGCCCGCATGGTGAGTTCCGACTGAATTGCATCATTATATCCGGTTTGCGCCGACCGCCACACCAAGCCGTAACCCCGTAGTGGATCTGGCGTACGGCCATTTTCACCATTCCAATAAATGATGCCAAGCAGGTAAGCAGCTTCAGCGTTTCCCTGCAGGGCAAATGTTTGCCAGGTTGCCAATGCCTCTGAAATTTCGGTGGGGGTACCGGCGCCGTCAAAATACAGGATATTGGCTAATTTCATTGCCGCTTTTTCGTTGCCCAGCTTGCCCGCTAGGCGGTAATACATCACGGCAACCGGGATTGATTTCTCGCTGCCAATGCCCAAACGGGCCATTTCGGCTAGGTGATATATCGCATCCGGGTTTGCCTGGTCCGCCAACCGTTTCAGCTGGTTAATTCCTTTGGTAGTTTCCTTGTTGCGGATATCATCGAGCGCCTCTTCAATCGTCCGGTCATCAGCGCTTTGCGTGGACGGGTCTTGCGCCGTCGCACTCCCGGTCCATGCAATCGAACCGCCCATGAAGGCCAGTGAAAAAAATGCAAAAAATAACCATTTACCTGTCAGTTTCATGACTCAACCCGCTAAAATCAGAACCAAACTCGCCGTAATAAGAGTTTAACTCGCTAAAATCAGAACCAAAGTCGCTAAAATTAGACCTAAACTCGCCTAAAATGCATGCCTTAATTTAAATCTTCCTTCAGGCCTGATGCCTATCATTCAGATTGAATATTACAGGCAAACATCAAACGGTCAAAATTATCTGGATACGTTCAGAAAACGATCGGTCAACTATCAGGCAAAATCATGGCAATTTTACGTGCGTTCAAACCCATTGTTGCAAGTTGTAGCGGCTTACTGCTCGTCGCCTGCGGATACGCTAGTGCTGTCCCGCAGGAGGTTACTGCCGCGCAGGCTTCGCCTGCGGCCCAAGCACAGGGCGGCTTGATGACAATCGCGGCTGAAATGGCAGCCAAAGGTGACCATGAAGGTGCAATCCCACTATTTCGCCATGCGGCGGCAACCACCCGAACCCCTGGGTCGCTCACCGGGCTTGCCGACAGCCTGCTGGCCATGGGTAACCTGGACGCAGCATACCGAATTCTGGCTGATTTGATCGCAGACGAGAGCACGCCGCTACCGGGCGCCACTTACTATAGCTACGGCAAAGCCGCACTTGCGCTGGGCAACTTCAGTGCAGCGCTGGACGGCTTTTCCCGCGCGGCACTTTTGCTGCCCGGCGACCCGCGCCCCAAATCAGGCAAAGCAATTGCGCTTGCAGCGACGGGGCGAATTGTCGAAGCGGTTGCCGCGTTGAACGGCGCGGATGACCCTTCAAGCCTGTCGAACAAAGCTTTGATACTCGCCGCTATCGGTAACGCCAAGGCTGCGGTCAAAATTCTGGAACCGCTGCTGCGCTCAGGCAGCGCGCAGGCGCGTGACCGGCAAAATTTGGCGATGGCTTATCTGCTTTCAGGCCAGGAGGAACGCGCGTTTCAAGTGGCGCGGCTTGATCTGGACGGCGCCAGTGTAAATGAGACTTTCACCTTTTACCGCGGGCTTGCCAGTCTAAATCCGGCTGAGCGCATGCAAGCGCTGGTCACCGGCACCATTGACCCCGAATGGACCAAGGCCGAAGTTGCCAACCTGTCGCTGGAGGAAAACAAAGGCAGGCAGTTGGCGGCAAAGCGCATGGTTGCCAAAAACCCAGAACCAAAGCCAGAACCAAAACCAGAGCCCAAAGTTGTGGAAGCCCCAAAACCCGCGCTCAAGAAGCCAACAACAGAAAAGATAGTTACCCCGGCCAACTATGAGCCCAGCGACGTGCCGCCGCTCTTGGAGCCAGAAGGCTGGGCGCTGCAAATCGGTGCTTACCGCACGTTGAAGCGATTAACTGCAGGCTGGGGAATATTATACGAGCGCAATATTGATATCCTCAAGGATATCCCGCCGCGCCGGTCAGAAGTTGATTTCGGCACCCGCACCGAAGGCCCGTCTGGCTTTTACTTCCGCCTGAACGCCGGGCCGCTTAAAACACTTGGCGAGGCGAAGGTGCTGTGCACCGAACTGCGCAAACGCGGCACCAGCTGCTGGATCAGGCCACCCGAGAGTAGCGAAGGTAAATTACCTGCTTCACAAAAGGTAAAGTAGCTGACGCAGAGGGCCAAAAGACCACCAGCCAGTAACGGGGCCAACTCCACTACTAACGCTTCAACCGACCAATCGTTTCAATTCCTCTTGATGCCCTCAATTTTCCTTGAAGCAAGCCGTCTGCTCGCGCACAATAGGGCTCGGTGCCCATTTGGGGCCGAAGGTGTGTGCGGCCCAACCACCATTGAAGACAATTTGGCAGCGACACCCGTGTGACCACGCTCAAAAGGGAGGTGCCCCATGTCGCGCATGTCAGTGTTTAACAGCCCGTTTATTCTGGGTTTTGACCAATTGGAAGACCTTCTGGACAGCGTCGCCAAAAACGCCGGTGAAGGCTATCCGCCCTATAATATCGAACATCTGGCCGACGAAGCGATCCGAATCACCCTCGCGGTTGCCGGGTTTACGCAGGACGATGTGGCCATTTCGCTGGAAGCCAACCAGTTGATCATCCGCGGCAAGCAAGGCGAAGTGCCCGCAGGCAAAGAATTCCTGCACCGCGGCATCGCCGCCCGCCAGTTCGTGCGCAAATTTGTGCTCGCCGACGGCATGGAAGTGACCGACGCCTTCATGGAAAACGGCCTATTGCATATTGATCTGCACCGCCCCATCAGCGAGCCCGTGATCAAGACAATCCCGATTAGGGTGTGAGGAAGCGCGGGCACAGCTACTTTCGCCCAACAACGGAAACTCTAGAGCTATGACGAAGGCCCCTTAATTATTCATCTCATTGGCGGCAGCACCGTCAGCATCTGGCCTATTTATAAGTTCGAATGTATCCAACAATAAACCATAAGTGTCAGAGCTGGTTTGAATGTGCTGCAACCTTATTTTCTCTAAGTACATGTGCGGGTCAAGACCCTCTCTAACCAAAACAAAATTCCCGCAAACGGAAGAATATTGGCTGTTAAGAAAAGCATAATGACCAATCAAAAATTGCAGATCTTTCCTAGGGTTTTCATAGATGATGAGGCTTCCGAATTTAGAATTCTTTTTATTATTAATTGACGCAGTTAGATATCGCGTCCCCTTGGCGTCTTCGAGTTTCATGATGCTCGGTTCATCAACACCTGGCGGGTACCAATAAACATGAAAGTCACCGCGCCATGATCTTTTTATTTTGACCTTTGGAAAAATAATCCGTTTCGGAGTATTTGCTGATCTGCAGCCGGTGTAAGCACCGCAGTACCTATTCAAATTACTAACAAATATGGAGTGAATTGATCTCACAACAAATCTGACTATCAGCAAGGGCACAAGAACCAAAAACACCCAGCCAGCATTTTCGACTACGCCACCAACCATTTGTTCCCAGTAGCCATTCGGCAATTCCATAAAAATTATCTTTCTGTTGGCCTATCGGCTCCTCTAATTATCCAATTCCAATCCCTACTCAAAAAGCTCTGCTTGTTTGATGAACGGTGGATAAAATACGCCAATAATCACGTATGGATTTGGAGCATTCATATTGTGAAACTTGAGGGTAGTTCCTAGGAAGAGGTACACGTCTTTGGTCATGGCGATATCGTCGAAATACTTTTCTTTCACCTTGGCTATCGCAGCTTTCTCATCACCATTTTTCAAGCAATTCCAGTACAATTGCCCAATTTCCCAGTCTTCGATCATCATAGTGCTTTCGCGGCCATGACCATCTACAAACCGATATGAAAACTTGTAGGGTAGTTTCTTCACTAATTTAAAATCTGAGTGGTCGTTTTCTTGAAATAAAGACCCTTGGTTTAAACTAGCTTCTGCGGCCTGTTTGCGGCTGACATCCCATTCCCGGTCAACTGCTGAAACCCTAAAATCAAGGATTTTTGCTGGTTTAAGAATAGCAAAAGAGAAAGTATTGCTTTTAGCGCCGTCAATAACTTCATCCAAACTTGAGTAAACTGGATTATTATCCAAGATAAACTTCCTGCGCTCTTCCCAATTACGGTCTGTGCTGATCACTTCGCCTAATTGGATAGTGTCAATATTTGTGGGGCTATAACTTTCAGGTCGTTGATCTTTTATATTTTTTTTAAGATCAAGCTCAATCCACTGGTATTTTCGATAGCGCTGATTGTCTTCTAAAAACCGGAATGGCGAAGGGTAGATTCTTATCCAAGAGCCATCCTCACGAAATCCCGCAGTGCACACAAGTTCAATATGTTTCTGAGATAATACAGGGTAGGTTTTAACTGCAATTAGAACCCGTGTGCGTGCCATTTAGAAAACCTTGTCATAAGTGTTGTATGTCATATTTCCATTCTGGTAAGGCTTGCAAAGCTTTTACAACTCGTCCGCGATGGCACATACAAGCTTCGGCCTCAAAGCATGTGATCGCTACGCGCCCATATTGCATAAATATATTATATAATTGTCTCACAGACGCAATGTTTTCTTTTAAAACAGTATCTTCGTATTCATCAAAAAGCCGATCATAATCACTCTGGCTTTTCAGTGATTGACGTTTTTCCGATACAATGCCCAACTCTGGAAAATGCAGATACTCGATTTCGAGTTTAGCCAAAGTCCCAGACAACGTCTTCTTTGAAAAACCATATTTGCGGCTTAATGGGTTCTTTCTTACATCAACTAAAACAGAGATATTGTTTTGGATGAGCTTGTTCAAATAATTTTCGAATGATGAGCCTTCATAACCGATTGTGAAAAAACAGTGCTCTTTTGAGGAAGGTCGCGCGTCTTGAATTTTTTGCATATCAGCGTCTGACATCAAATCATAGGCTATTTCACTACGTGTCGCGAAATACGGATATTTTTTGTATACTTCGTGAATTAAGTCATTGCCCTTAACCGCGCTGTATTTTTGCTGGAACAACTCTATTTTCTGCCTATCTTCACGTTTAATAGAAGCTAAAAACGTTGCCCCGTCTTCCAATTCCCATGCGTCGACACTTTTCAATACACCCATTTCGGTCAGTCGACGGCGATCAGCATATGACTGGAAGGAAAAGCAGCCATATTTAAATGGTACAAATTCATAGCTTTTTTCTTTTTGGCAAATCTGAGTAAAGAGAAACAAATACTTCTGAAGGTCAATTTTAGATAGTCTTCCACCAAACGCTTCCAGTAATGAAAGCATTATTCTCTGACGATAAAAATAAGTAGGGCTTTTTTCCATTGTTCAGATTCTACACAAGTTCTATGTCTTTACCAAGTTTAAGGTTGCTCTTGTATACTTGTTTATCCACCGACATCAACGCCCGTTCCTCCTACCTTCTAAATTTAAGCATGGTACACTCATGTCATGTTCACGGCCCATTGAAAAAAAGAGCGCTATATAAGCGGAGGAAAATTCATAAGCCAAATTTTTGCGATCAGGGCAGAAGACCATGCACCAGCATCACGACACAATTACCAAACAAACAAGGGGCCAAGGCTGCTGCGATATCAGCCGTGATGTTGCCGCGTTTGTTGCTGAAAGCGGCGTGCAAAACGGCTTGCTAACGCTGTTGATCCAGCACACATCGGCGTCGCTCACGATTCAGGAAAATGCCGACCCGGACGTGCAGCTTGACCTGACAGCGGCGCTTGACCGACTAGCACCCGAAAGCAACCGCCTGTACCGCCACAGCGCCGAAGGGCCGGACGACATGCCCGCGCATATCAAATCAGCGCTTACCGATACGTCACTTTCCATTCCGGTTATGGACGGGCGCCTGCGGCTCGGGACATGGCAAGGCATCTATATACTCGAGCACCGACGACACGGGCATGAGCGCAGCATCGCCTGTCATATCATGGGTGAATAGCCCACCGCCGCATCAGCGAGCCCGCGGTCAAGACAATCCCGGTCCGGGTGTGAGGGTGAGTGAAAGCAGCCTGAATTATTGCCTATTATAATACCAAGGCAATTCATGTATAATCACTGATCAATGGTTCCGAGTAATCTCAAAAGAGAGAAAAGGAAAAACCATGCGTGTATTTATTGTCCTGTTATTGATGACAACTGTTGGTTCTACAGTTCATGCACAGCTGACACCCGGTGACGTTGTATCCTTGGCTCAAGCGCTGTTTGAGGCACGCATGGACATACACAATGCTCAAGAAGACGCTGAAGGCAATACAAACGATGCCGACACGGTCGAACCCGAGTATAATCCGTCAGATGCCTTGGCTACCAGTTGTTATGGTGATTTCCCTTGTAAGGTATGCATGAAGCCCGCAATTGACGTTGCAAATGATGCTTATGAAGTTCTGGCACGCAATCACGCCTGGAAGAAATGGGTTGATGGGGAATACAAACGTATGGACGCGCTTGCTACGGCGGCTTCTGGTTTAAACCCTTATGCGAAAACCGCTTATGCGCTCACAAAATCAAGGGATGTCTTGCCTGCCAAAAGGGCGTTTGAGGAAAATGTAAAAACCGCCCAGACAACCACGCTAAACAGTCTCAAGAGTGCTTTCTTGAAAATTGGTCAATGCGAAGCTGAACATCTTGGCACCGATGACTTCACCCAGATAGCCTTGCTTACCTGGCAGATTATGAAGGTGAAATATGTTGATTAACCCTGTGAATAAAATCGCGCTTTTTGCTCTTCTAACTATGTTTTTTTCAGCGTTCAGTTCTGCTCAGGAACTTGATGCTGAAGCAAGCCGGGATGCAGGCGATGATTATGCCAGCGCGCTGCGTATCAGGGTTAACACCCCTCTGGACAAGCCCAAGGGCCGCACAATGTCATGGCGCGGTAGCGTAAGCTCAAATGATAGAATTGACGCTTTCAAATTCTCCCCGACACCCGTGAAAGGCCAGATCATCATGCTGGCGGTACAAAGCGAAGCCGGGCCTTTGGAGGTTCGTATAATCGACCGTCGGTCTGGCAGCATACTTGTTGAAGCAGAGAAGGTAGGTGACACATACGGAGCGATTTTTATGCCCCAAACCGGCGTGTTGGTAACTATTGGATTTGTTGAGGGTGACACCAACCAGCCGTATCATGCCGGTATAGTATTTTCCAAACCTGAAGAAATGGGCATTCCTTCGCAAGACGCTGCAACAAAAGCTTTTGCCGAGGCAATGAAGCGCAAACCAACCATGAAAGGCTTGCCGGAGGGTTTCAGTTTAATTGTTCCCAAAGACAAAGACGCGAAAAAAGACGACGACGGATCGGACAGAGACGGCTGATTATCGTTTAAGAGCGAAACCTACCAAAAGCCATGAACCGCCTTCATTATTAGCCTCAAATGTCATCTTTGGTTTTATTTTGGAAAAACCCGCAAGCGGGTTGCGCTTACCCATTGTCACTTCAACCAAAGCCGACCAGTGATCACCGTCCAGCGTTTCCTCAATAATCAACCAGGATTCAATGTCCTGAAACAACAGCTTTGTCGTGGCCTCGTTGCGTGCACGCTTCGACGCGGCATCCGCACGCCATAAAGGTGCAATTTCATCCCCTATCTTTTTGACAGCCGGGCGCATTGTTGCGGGCTTTTTCAGGTCAACCACAGATCTGTTAGCAACCAGAAAATCGAGATATGCCTTCAATGTGGAATCGGCGCTCTTTGCCGGCTCCAGCTTTTGCGCTTTGGGCAGAACAACGACGGTTTCCTCAATTACTTTCTTTGGTCGTTTGTCGATTGATCTTAGAAACATCCAGTTGCCTTCTGATCGAATAAAGCGAAACGCAAACGGAATTGGTTCACTTTGCCGTGGCTGGACCGATGTGAAGGCAACGTCAGCGCGGGCCACGTCTCCTGCAACACGCACATCGCTAATCACCCATGATTTCGGGCCATGAAATACCAGTTTGGCAACCAGATCGACTTCAGGCACTTCACCGCTTGATATCCTGCTGGTTTCGGTTGATCTAACAAAATGCGTCATCGAATGACTAATGAGAGGCATTGTTGTTGATTGCCCGCTGCTGTCTTTCGCACCGCGTGCAGCGGCAGACAATCGGGAAAACTCGGTAAAAAAATCGTCGATAAAGGCGCTCAATACTGCATCTTCACTGGTTTCAGCAGTTGATGAAACAGACATAAACACCAGCATCGCGGTTGCTATTAATTTCTTCAATGATCAATCCTCCACGACAAACGTATATGATGTAAAAGCCTTGTTTCCGGCCATTTGACTGAAAATTTGCAACATCACATCTCGCGTATCGGGTGGTAAATCAAAAAACAAAGCCTGACGCCCGGTTAAACCGTTAAATCGCTTGATCGTGCGCTCTGTATCCAGGTTTTTCAGCAGTACGCGATATTTGAATGCAGGATCGGTAAAGTTGATAACGACCCCCAGTTCTTCCGAGCCATCCTGTATGCCCGTTATTTCGAAACTATCTGATCTGTCTTGCAGACCGATATGTCCGACCACGTCTTGGTAAACATTGACAGTCCTTATGTCTGGGGCAAGGTCATCCGGTGCTTCATATTCGGCCACCACATCACCCGCCTCGTCAATGAAAAGATCAAAGCGCGTGTCTTTATTTATCATCATGGCATTAGCGCGCACATGGATATAGACGCCGTCTCCGGTCATATCCAGTATCTGCGCTTCTTTCTGCTCGCCGGGTTCAGCCGACCTGAACGTTAGCTGGCGGTAGGGACCTGCTATTTTTTCTCCGTCAGCCTGTTTGAATTCAGCCCAGAAGTTGGAAAAGTCGAAGCCTTTCATTTCGACCAATTTGCCGTCTTTGTTGAGGCTAATAATCCTGCCTTGCGCTGTTACGATTATGCGCAGGCGTTGTGCTTTTTTTAGAGGTACAAAGAAATATTGCTCTTCGCCTTTATTAAGATGCTGAGTAAATGTGTATGCACCTTCATCAAGAGTTACCGCCTCATCGATCGAAGCGCCACCTTGCACGGGATTAACAAAACGGCCCCAATCAAGATCGATTTTGTCTGCGACAACTTCGGTAATTTTCAACATTGCTTCTTCAAGTTCGAAGGCAGTAGGAGCATCAATATACAGCCCGCAACCGGCTGCAGCATTGGCCTGCATTTCTGCACGCGCTTTGGGGTCCAGATCAAATCCGACAATATGCAGGTTTGTATCAACACATATATCTGCCAATGCCCTGATGGCGGCAATCGGGTCTCCGCCGCAAGTTTCTTCACCGTCTGTTATCAGAACGATCTGCCGACGACGGTCTGCAAACGCCTTGAGGTCCTCACCGGCTGCAGTAACACTGGCGGCAATCGGCGTGTAGCCGTAGGGCGACAACTGTCTGGCTGCCGCCAAAATATTGTCGGACTGGCCAACTGCAAACGGCATCAAAAGGTCAGTATTTGGGCAAGATGCTTCCGGTGTTTTTTCCACTGTATTATCGAATCCGTAGGCCCTGAAACCAACGGTAATGTGCGGGGCATCCAAGGCCCCGATTGATTTTTCAAGCGCTGCCATCGCTTGCAGCATTTTGGCCCTGCCATCAATCCAGGCGGCCATTGAACCGGACACATCCAGGATCAATTCCACTGCAACCGGCTTGGGCGCAGCAGCCTCATCTGGCGGCAGTTTAATCTCCACTTTGAGGGGCTGGTCCGGAGGCAACGGCGCAAGAACAGGTGGGCTCGACCCAGCTCCTGTGCCCGCAGCCGGAGCTTGGGCGGCAGCCGCAGCGGGGCCTCCTGCGCCAGCTTTGGCCGCACCGGCCGCAGCTCCTGAACCGCCACCGCCGCCTGACCCTGCTGAACCTCCTGACCCTGAACCACCAGAACCTGAACCTCCAGCGCCCGCAGGCATGCCGCCCGCACCACCTGCTGGCATATCGCCCATGGCACTCGGCGGCATATCAGACATTGCCGGTAGCATCGCACCCATCGCATTTGCAAATTCGCCGTAGTTTGAGGCTAAGGAAAAACTGGCCCCTGACGATAATCCAAGTTCCGCCAAGCCCGCCACATCCGCAGCTTCACCAAGGCCGACAACGTCCATCTGCATGCCGCCTGACCCGAACTCTTCCGCTGCCGGAACAGGGTCCTGGCCGCAGGTGTCCATGCCATCGGAGATGATGATAATTCGCCGGGGGCCGGTCCATCCTTTCAAGTCGTCGTGCGCCAATTCTATGGCATGGGTCAGAGGCGTTTTTTTGCCTTTTGCCCAGAGTTCACTTTGCAGCGCCTCCAGCACACCAATTTTTCGCGAGCCAAACGGCAATACAAAGGAAGTCGCTTTGCAATTTTCTTCCCGGGTGTCGGCTTGGCCGCCAGCAAAAAACCGAACAGCTACATATTCGCTGCCTTCAAACTCTTTTGAAAGCGCAGCAAAAAGAGTGCGTCCCATATCGATTTTGCGCACGCCGTCCAGGAGGGTGTTCATTGAGCCAGATCGGTCGAACAAGATGACAATTCGCTCTGGTTTTTCTAGTGCAGGATCGGCTGGCTTTTCTTGTGCACGAACGACTGGACCGATAATTTGTAAGGCTAAACCCATAACCAAGGCTGCCGCCAGAGAAAATTTGCGCATTACAGATTGCTCCTGCCAAGAACCGCAACGATACCACACCAAAGCCTTTCGGCACAGCAGCAATCCCCGGGACGTCTCGCTGAGTTTGAAAAAATACTACCCAATCAGTCCCAAACCAAAATAGGCGACACGGGCAAACTCTCCAGCTTAGGCGCAGCATCGCCTGTCATATCATTGGTGAATAGCCAGCTTTTCTAAAACTTATAGACCAGCGTTGCGCGGGTGATGGTATCCCACGAGGCGGCACCGGCGGGAGAATCCGAATCATATTGCACCTGAAGCGACAGTTGCGCTGCAAGGCTTGAATTGATCTGCGCCCCCAGGCTGGCGCGGTTGTCAAAGGTGAAGGACCCAGTGCCAAAAATGACAGAGGCCTGATCTTTAAAATCAATATTGTCGGTCAGTTTCAGCTCGTAGGTGCTGGATACCCGACCGAGAAATTCGGTTGAGGTTGCGCCGGTATCTTCAAACTTGTTGAAGCGCACACCCGGTCCGCCTTCAAGCCGCAAGGACTGGCGGTCAGTTTTCAACAACTGTGTGCCAAGGCCGAGGCTGTCAATGATCCGGTAATCAAACCCGGAGAAGCGGCTCACATCCACTTCCAGATAATTGGCAACATAAATACTGTCCCACGCTTTATAAAGTGTGTTGAACCGGGTTTGAAGACGGCGGCGGGTTGTGGTGCCGCGGCTGCGGGCGAAATCAAAATCAAGATTGATGTCATGTTCCCACTTGTCGAAATCACGGCTCAGGGCCAAGCCAAAAGCGATAGACTGCTCGTCGGTGTCGCCGGTGCTGGTGGAGGCACCAAGCTGCGCAGTGACATTCCACAAGGATGGATCCAGGTACCAGATGACGCCGCGGTCCCGGGATTTTTTCTCGGCGGCGATGACGGCTTGCTCAGCGGCAGCGACTTCGCGGCGGAAATCGGCTGAGACCCAATCGGCTTGCACAGCCGCTGCAGCCTTGAGAATGTCAATCCGTGCGGCGGGCCAAGTTTCCAGCGCCATGGTAACCATGGTAGCAAACGCGCGCTCGTCGCCTTTGGCAGCGGCAGTTTTCAGCATGTCTTCCAGACCCGGCGGCGTGGCGGCCGACGCGGGCACTGCCCAACCGGCCAGCAGCAGCATTGCAGCAACACAATATTTTTTTAATTTGAAAGAGGTGGTCACAGTCATTATTTTAATCCCGTCATAGATAGTCTAGTGATTTCCCCCAATTCGCTAGTCATCTACCGGCAAGTCGTTATGGTGGCAAGCTCATTTTAGGAGGGACTTTAAATGCCCACAGCGTTTGTAACTGGTGCAACTGGCTTTATCGGCAGACATCTTGTTGAAGTATTGCGCGAAGATGGCTGGACAATTGTCGCCGGTGTGCGGGATACCGCGCGGGCGGCAACGCTGCTGGGCGACGATATTACGCTGGTGAAAGCAGACCTTTTGAGCCCGGCGTCAATTCAACGAGCCATGCCCGATGTGGCCGACTGTGTTTTTCATGTTGCGGCTGATGTTAGCTCCTGGTCGAAAGATGCTGACCGACAGTATCAAACCAACGTTGAAGGCACGGCGGCGCTATTGCAGTCAACGCTGAACAAAGAGATCAAACGGCTGGTTCATGTTTCCTCCATCGTTACTTACGGCGAGCATGACGATGTCATTGACGATTTCACACCTCGGCTGGGCGCCACCAGCTGGGTAAGCTATGTGAGCACAAAGTCATACGCGGAGCGCAAAGTTAAAGAAGCGGTTGATCGCGGACTTGATGCGGTGATTGTTAACCCAACCGACATCGTCGGCAAATATGACGACCAAAACTGGATCCGCCTGATCAAAATGGTTGCAGACGACACGCTGCCGGCGGTACCGCCGGGCAACGGTAACTTCGCCAATGGCCGCGCTGTCGCTGAAGGGATTCTCGCAGCCTACAAGCACGGCATTACCGGCGAAAATTATATATTGGGCGGGCCTTATGCCACGTTCCACGAGTTCTTGAGTTTGGCGGCCTCAAAGCTGGGCAAACCAGAGCCCAAGAAACCGATTTCACCGGTCGTGTTGAAACTTTATGCAAGGGTTTTGGAACTGGCCTCGAAAATAACCGGCAAACGCCCCGCTGTGACCAAAGAAGAAGCCTATTTTTCCTGCCAAAGCTACCGGGTTAATTACGACCGAGCGATCAATGACCTTGGTTACCGCGATGTGCCGCTGGAACAATCGATCGATGAAGCCATTGCATATTTGCGCGAAAAAGGGCTTATTTGCGCGAAAAAGGCGACCTGACCCCCTGAATTCTGACGCCCTGAAGCGCCACCGGCAAAACCAGCGCCATAGCAGCAAAACAGGTAACGGCACCAGCGGCCAACACCGCTGTTAGCCCGTACTCCCCCTCAAGCGCCAACCCGATGATAAAAGGGGAAAGCGCCGTTGACACCACCACAATGGAGGTGGAAAGCGACTTGATCTCTCCCAGAAACTGGGTGCCGTAAAGTTCCGCCCAAATGGCATTGTTGATCGGCAGGGTAATGCCTGCGCCCAGCCCGAGCAAACCCATGAAAAGTGCGATGCCCGCAGCGCCGTAATCCGGTACGATCATCAAAAGAGCCCCGGCAAAAAGTGGTGGATACAGTGGCATCAGGTGACGACCACCATAGCGGTCCACCAGCAGGCCGCCCATGAAGGGAGCCGCCACCGAGCCCAAAGCGTAAAAGCCATAAAAAGCAGTAAAGTCAATGAACGCCACCTGCTTGAACTGCGCAATTTCAGCCGAAAAAAAGAAAATAGCGGTGATCCAAAACGGGCCAGCCATAAGCGCCGGCAACATCAGGTAAAACCGCCAGTCCACGAGCACATCGCGGCGGCGAAGATGCAGGTGCGGCGGCTGTTGCGGATTTTGCTGTTCCACAATTTGTGCTTGGCTCCAGTTCGCGTGCCGAACGCTATGACCCTTGAGCAGCCATAACACCACCGGGAGTGCCACCAGCACCAGCCCGCCCGCAAATATCAGCCAGCCGCTGCGCCAGGCAAAGCCGCTCATCAGCATAACCGCAACTAACGGCAACACCGCCTGACCAAGGGGGAAGCCAAGGCCAGCAATTGCAACAGACAGCCCCCTGTTCTTGGTATAATAGCGCGACATGCTGGTCATCGAGGCGTGGGTCAAAAGCCCCTGGCCCAGCAGCCGGACCAGCATCAACGCCACCACCAGAAGCAACAAGTTACTTGCCGTGCCAACCAGCAGGCACGCAACCGCCATCGCCGTAACCAAAGCGGCAACATACGGAACCAGCCGAACCCGATCGATAATATGGCCCAGCTGGTTGAGACCGATAGCACTGACCAATGTGATCAACAGATAATAGAAGCCAAAATCACTGTTGGAGAGGGTAAACTCACCGGTGATGGCCTCTTTATAAACGCCGATAAAATAAGTTTGACCAAAACTGGACAAGAAGGCCAGCGCTACCCCAAACCCTAAAAACCGGGCATTTTTAGCGATAAATGTCATCGACGCCCCTTGTTGCCAGTGTGCGCCCTTCTTTATGGGTTTTTTTAATAAAAACATACCGTTTCTTAACGCTTTTCGTGGAAAGCTTGGGTCTATTGCTGCTTGCCGTGATGGCAACAGTGCTGCGCAGTCGAAACGCTTAACGGGGATCAGCTTGGCCTACGGTGTAAATATTCACTATGAAATACTGGGCCGGCAGGGCAGCGGATGGACGATTCTTGAGGTTAAAAAAGACCGTGACACTGCAACAAAGCAGGCCGAACAGCTATGGAAAAGCCGCAAATACACTGGTGTCCGTGTTCTTAAGGAGTCGTTCGATCAAGCCGAAAACGACGTCAAGTCGATCGAGATTTATGCGAGGGGCAGCAACCGCAAGAAATCAAAATACGACGAAACCGGCACCATCTCGCCGTGTCTTACCCCGGATGACCTCTATCGCCACGATGGCCGCCGGTCTATATGGGACCTGATGAATTCTTCGCTTGCAGAATGGCGCATTACGCCGACCGAATTGCTGCATTCCCTCGATCACTATTACCGCCTGTATAACGCCGGCACCCGGCTGCAAAATGCGGTTCAACGCACGGCGGTTGCCTTCGAAAATGAAGAAGGCTCGATCCAGGAACGGATGCGGAAAATATATAAGGTTATCGACCTCTCGATCGACATAATGAAGCAAACCAAAGATACCGTGCCATCGCTGGAGACCAGTCGATTAGCGCCGATCATTGTCGACCTGGAAGAAAAACCCAACAAGCGCTTCCTGCTTACATGCGCGATAGTTGAATATCTGCGCCCCACTATCACCCTGAGCGACAAACTTGGCCGAGTGATCATTTTTTTAACCGCCAGCAGGCCAGCCTGGGTCATGGAAATACTCGATCAATTGATTTCAGAATATCTGATGCACGAGCAGGTCCTGTTCCAGTTGATGGGCGAAAAGGAAGACCGCGCCGCCTTTATGGTTGAGCTAGCCTATTTTCAGAGCGGCGAATTAAACCTGATGGGCGAAGATGAAAGCTCGCCGCGGTTCAGCGAAGAAGTGCTGCGCCTGAACGGGTTTCTGGCGGAAAATTTACTGCCCCGCAGCGCCCATGTTATGCTGGATCGGCTAAAAACTGAAATTGAGGCTCCCAAGCCCATCGGCGGCAGCGGCCTGATTGAACAGCTAAAAGGGCTATCCGCAATCGGTGAGGCGTTGGAAAGCCTGCACGAAGACCTGCACGCCCTCGACCATGTGATGGAAGGCGTACGCGCCCGGGCCGGTCGGCTGATCAACAGCCAGTCAATCGCCGATATGCTGGAGTCATTGCAAAACCCCATTGACCAGGTAAATTGCCTGCTCGATCTGGAAGCGGTCACAGTGGGTGATAGCAACAAACGCGTTGTGGCCAATTTTATCTTGCCGATTCTGTCGCGCCCCGAATATGAAACAGTTTTCATGGGGCTTGACCAAAACCCCATGCGCCGAATGGCTGATTTAGTATCCCTGCAGAAACGGGTTCTGAGCGCTGGCCTGTCAGAGATGTATAAGCGGAAAATCGCCGCCCAGCTGGACCAGTTTTGCCAGATAATTCTGGATAACACCCAGGTTTTGAAAAAAATTCACCAACTGAATATCGGTCTGCAAGATAAATCCCGCAAGATACTCAAAATGCTGTCAGAGGATTATTTTACCGATGGCAGCTGTCGCACCGCAGCCGAACATCAGGTGCGTGTCTATATGCGTCAACCCGGTTTCACCGAGGGGCTGATCAGCGGTATGAAAAGAAAAGATGCTGAAGCTGAATTACTGGCTTTCAAAATCTTGCTCGAGTACGCGGGCATCAAAGAGCAGGCAGACGAACCAGCGCCAACCGAAGCAGTAGACGAACAAGCGGAGTTGGACGACGGTGACATGTCGTCAGCGATCTAAATAGCCACATCGTGCCACACAAGAGCTCACCAACATGCGTTAAAAGACTAAAATAGCCAGCCTACAAAGCGGCAAATAGCCGGATTCCGCCAATAAATAGATGGTTGCCCTTAAAAATCAGAAATGATGCCGTTCTTTTCCCAGTCGCCGTAACGAGTTGGCTCGGGGCCTTTGCGGCCGCCAATTTCCACCGCTTTAGGCTTTTGCTTTCCGGCGCCCTGGACTTTGATGTCCAGTGCATGAGAACCACTATCAGGCCCACAATCAACCCCGCTTTCGACTTCAGTGGGTTTTGGCTTCTCTTGTGGCATGAGGCTATCCTTGGTGTTGCGGTGTAGCGGGGCGTTCGCCTGACGGATTGTTGACGGTCTACGATACTACTTTGGCAGCCTTTTCCTCACCCTGATAACGCCACCAGAAATACAGTCCAACGGCAAGAATAACAAGCGGCAAAATAAAGCCAAACTCACCGGCATAGCGCCAGGTTTCTTTATATTGGATTGTCATTTGCTGCATGATGGTCAGCACATAAATATTGTGCGATGCGTGCAAAATAACGGCGGGCCACAAGCTATCCGATCGCACCCTGAGATAGGTCAAAATGAACGACATGCCCACTGTCATTAAGGTATAGTTGAGAAACTGAAGCTCGATATCGTTGGGACCAGCATTATATTTGGTCCAGAAAATTATTGGCAAATGCCACAAGGCCCAAATCAGCCCAACTGCCAGCGACGCCAACGGAAACGACATCAGTCGCATCAATGTTGGGGTTAAAAACCCCCGCCATCCCATTTCTTCGCCCAGCGCGGTAGCCAAATGCCATATCATCCCGACCGTGCCGAACATCAGAACACCAAACGCGATTGTTGCACCTTCTGACCAATTGGCAAGGCCGAGAAAATAACTGACTTCCTTGACAAATTTTGGATCGATCAACCCACCAAACCCGCCGCCCCAGATAAGTGCATAGGCAACAGCCGCATAGAGCAGTGGCAGCAGATATCCGGCGGCAATCCAGCGCCCCGACGGCCAGCGCCAACCAAGCGTTGAATAATCAACCGCACGAATTTTACAGGTGGCAAGTGCCGCCAGTGCCGGTGTCCACATCAAAAACGAAACATAATAGCGCCGCAAACCGTGCTCGATGACAAAATAATAGGCGACCGACGCAAACAAAGTCGTCAGCCCTAAAAACCACACAAGAGTTATCACCGTCTGGTTGCGCTCTGCTGCGTTCATTTGCTCGTCTGTCGTCATCACTCAAATCCAACTTATCTACCCGAGGTGCCAAACATGGGGCATCAAACTACTGCATTGTGCACCCATTAGGCAGCAATAAACAATGCGTCATACCAGGTGTGTACGCCCGAATGCCAACTCTCTTGAACCCTGAGTGCCAAATCACCATATGAAAGAGCAAGAAAAATGAGATGAAATGACCTAAAGCCATCGACAGTCGGAACCAACAGTGAACATCTTTCGCACAGCCCTTCTAATGGCCGCCATGACCGCCCTGTTTATGGCAGTTGGCGCGCTGATCGGCGGTCAAGTCGGCATGGTGCTTGCCCTTATGGTGGCGCTTGCGACCAACTTGTTTGCCTATTGGAATGCCGACAAGATGGTACTGAAAATGTACAAGGCTCGTGAAGTCAGCGCCCGTGAGGCCCCCGAACTGGTCAGCATTGTTCAGCAGTTGGCGATGAAAGCACAGCTGCCGCATCCGAAAATCTATATCATTGAAAACCCGCAGCCCAACGCATTTGCCACCGGGCGCAACCCGGAAAATGCGGCCGTGGCTGCAACAACAGGCTTGCTAAAGCTGCTTAACCGGGCAGAAATTGAAGCGGTAATGGCCCACGAGTTAGCGCATGTGAAAAACCGTGACACGCTGACCATGACACTGACAGCGACCATAGCCGGTGCCATTTCCATGTTGGCCCAGTTTGGCCTGTTTTTCGGCGGCAACCGCAACAATGCCATGGGTTTTGTCGGTACCCTTCTACTTGTGCTATTGGCCCCACTGGCTGCAATGATGGTGCAAATGGCCATTTCGCGAACCCGCGAATATGCCGCTGACAAAACCGGTGCCCAGCTATGCGGCAACCCGATGGCGCTGGCCAGTGCGCTTAATAAATTGCATCAAGGTACACGCGCAATAAGCAATGCTGAAGCCGAGAAAAACCCGGCGACAGCACATATGTTTATCATTAACCCGTTACAGGGTTTGCGGTTTGATAACCTGTTTTCAACCCACCCGCGCGTTGAAGAACGCATATCGCGTCTGTCCGGGATGGCGGGTGGTAGTTCCGCGCACCATTATAGGGACCAGCGCCAGTTGGAGCGCGACCAACGGCCAGAAAAATCTGTCCGCCCCGAAACCAGACGCCGAGGCCCTTGGGGCTAGTCCGGGGGCTAATCTGGGGGCTAATCTGGAACTGGCAAATACTGTTGTTTTGCTAGAGGCTCAATTTCTCGGTGGCCAGTTGTTCGAGGCTGACTTCCGCCCGTGCGCCCAAGTGTGAGATCACCTCGGCCGCCGCAAGGCCGCCAAGCCTAGCGCAGGTTTCCAAGTCGTGCTTTTCGGAAAGACCGTAGAGCACACCGGCGGCATACAGATCACCTGCACCCGTTGTGTCTTCCACATCGGCCGGAAACGCCGCAACCGCCACTTGCTGGTCTTTGGACAGGATAACCGAGCCACTGGCGCCGCGGGTTAGAGCGGCAACGCGCACGTGGGGCGTAAGCAAGGCAACGGCTTCATCAAACGTATCCACCTGAAATAAAGCAGTAATTTCCGCCTCGTTAGCGAAAAGAATATCAACTTTGTCCTTTACCAGTTCCAAAAATTCGTCGCGGAACCGATCAACACAAAAACTGTCTGACAGCGACAGTGACACTTTAGTACCGTGCTTGATCGCCATATCCATCGCTTTAACAACCGCGGCTTTCATCGGTGCGGTGTCCCACAGGTAACCTTCCACATAGAGAATATCCGCCGCCGCTACCTCAGCCTCGATAACATCGTGTTCCGATATTTCAACACAAGCGCCCAGATGGGTATTCATGGTGCGCTGGGCGTCCGGCGTCACCAGGATCATGCTGGTTGCTGTGGGTTCGCCGTCGGTCGCCGCAACTGTGTTGAAGGCAACACCGGCGGCGCGAATATCATGGCGGAACACTGTTCCCAGCTGATCATCGTGCACTTTACCGATATAGCCCGCACTGCCACCGAAGGAGGCGATGCCCGCTGCGGTGTTGCCAGCCGACCCGCCGGAGCGTTCAATCGCTGGTGGCATGTCAGCATATATGCTTGCCGAAGCAGCCGAATCCACCAACATCATCGCGCCTTTGGCCCGGTCATGCTTCTCCAGAAATGCGTCATCAACCCGTGCTATAATATCAACGATGGCATTCCCCATGCACAAGACTTTTGCTTCACCAGCCATATCAGTTCCTTTTGATTGCAGTCGTTTGCGGCACAATAGAAAGCAATTCAGGGATTGCAAGTCTCTTGAAGCTACTTATCTATGTATAAAGGAAAAGCTGGCTTAAAAAAGATCAGCTACCAGTTCGGTAATACCGGCTTACAGTGAGGACAGGCCAATGATCGCGCTTTCGCTTAATCGCAGCTGGCAACAGCTTCTACACCCCAAATTTCGCGGCGTGATGCTTACCGCTGTCGGTGCGGCAGCGGCTACGCTGGTTATTTTAACCATGGCCCTCAATGCCTACTGGCCGGAAAGCTACAGTGTTGGGTGGGAATGGCTGGACGAGTTCGGCGACTGGATCGCCAGCGCCGGTTTCTGGGCGGTCGTCACTGTTGGATCATATTTTTTGTTTCCCGGCATTGTAACCATGGTGATGAGTGTGCTGGCCGACCAAATCGCCACTGCGGTTGAGGAAGAATATTATCCCAACCGGCCCGGTACCCGCAAAGTGCCCATTTCAGATGTCCTGTGGAGCGCGACCAAACTGACCATTTTGATGGTTACCATCAACCTGTTGGCGGCTGTCCCCTATTTGATTTTATTTTTTTTCACGGCAAGTACAGGCGCGCTGGCGCTGTTCATTGCCATCAACGGCTACCTGCTTGGCCGCGAATATTATGAAATGGTCGCGATACGTCACGTGAACCAACGGGCGGTGACCACAAGCCGCATTGCCAACAGCGGCAAAATCTTTATCGCCGGGGCCTTGATCGCTGGCATGTTCCTTGTGCCGTTCTTGAATATACTTGCACCTATTATCGGAGCTGCGATGATGACCCATATTGTCCATCAGCTTGGGGTGCCTGAGATGGCGCACCGACCACCGAGAGAGAAGCCGGAGAATACCGACCTGTGATAAGAAGTTTACCTCTGACGCTTGGTCTTTTGGTTGCAGCATGCGCTGCGCCACCCGCACCAGTGACCGAAGTGCCGGCCCCTGTGGTGGTTGCGGCGGCACCGGCACAAGAAACTGTTCAGCCAAAACCAGAAGTGCGGCCTGTTGTCCCCGCACCGCTGGCGGTCGATATGACCCGCATCGAAAATCAAACCCCGACAAATGTGATAGCTTATCTGGGCACACCGTCGCTGGTGCGCCGCGACGATACCGTTCAAGTGATGATTTTCGAAACCGGCACCTGCGTAGTAGAGGTTATTTTCTTTGAGCCAGAAAACGGTGATCATTTTCGTGCGCACCGCGTTAACACCCGGTCAACCAGCGGCCAGGACGTTGACACAGAAAATTGCGTGCGGCGGCAACTTGAGCAAAATCAGTAAAAACACGCAGCCGGAAACCCACTACATATAAAGACACGCTTGATCGCGCCCGTTGACACCATTAGCATCAGCCACCGGATCCATAGAAAGGCGCGTTTCACCATGGCAGACAAATCGTTCACAGACAAATCGTTCACAGGCGGCACTGTTCTCAAACTCGTTATCTGGAGTTTTGTCGTTGGCTTTGCCATGTTCAAGCTTGAATGGAGCCCCGGTGACATTGTTGGCTGGATCGGCACTACACTGGCTGAAATGTGGAGCTGGTTCACAGGTTCTGGCCTTGAATATGTACTGCTCGGGGCAACAATCGTTGTGCCCATCTTCCTGTTTTCCCGGTTCCGCGACCGCTTGCGCAACAAACAATCAAATGGGTCGTCAAATGGGCGTCAAAACGAATAATGAGCCGGTTTTTTGATCCACAATCTGGTGACGGTCAGGCACCAGCTGATAAAAAACTGTATGCTCCGGCATGTGAGCGCAACAGCGATGTTCTCTTGGATGTTTTCAAAACGCATATCCCCAAAAATGGCGCCTTAGTTGAAGTGGCCAGCGGCACCGGCCAGCATGCAGCGCACATGGCCTCTCATCTGGCGCCGCTTTTTTGGCAGCCAAGCGATATTGACCCGGAAAAGATTAAAAGCATCGATGCCTGGACTGCGGAATCAGGCGCGGAAAATATCCTGCCCGCGGCCCATCTAGACCTGCTTAAAAACAGTTTTTACGATTTTATTTTGCCTGCGCCGCTGGTCGCGATAGCGGCGATCAATCTTATCCATATTGCCCCCTGGCAGGTTGCTGAAGCACTGGTAAAGGGCTCAGCTAAGGCGTTAGAAACGGACGGTGTTTTGTTTTTATACGGACCCTACAGGCGCGGCGGACAACACACGTCGCCGTCCAACGAAAATTTTGACCTGTCGCTCAAATCCCGAGACAGCGAATGGGGGGTGCGCGACCTTGAAGCAGTGGCTAAAATGGCAGTTGAGGCGGGTTTTTGCTCGCCGACGGTCATTGAAATGCCCGCCAACAATCTGTCAGTTGTTTTTAAAAGAACCTAGTTTTTCAAGTGACGCCGATGCTTATTGAACCGCGGCAATCTCTGCACCGCTGTCGTTGGCTTCGCCTTTCAAGTCGTATTTTTTTGAATAGCGCTTGGCAATCTTTTCTACCGGCAACAGGATAAACACATCCGTGGTGCCAAACTGCTCGTCCACCACCGCGCCGTCGCCGATAAAACACCCGATCCGCAGATAACCCTTTATCAAGGGCGGCAAAGCGCGGCGCGCCATACGAACGTCCAGCTCTTCTGAAGGCACACGGTTCATATCAACAAATTGGTCGCTAAGGGCCCGCACTTTAAAGTCATCAGGCACCAGATGATTATGATAGAGATAGGACATAGACTGGGTAAATTCAGCCGGGTCTGTGCCCTCAAAACTGGCGCAGCCGAACATATAGGCAATGTTATGTTCCTTGAGATATTCGGCGATACCCTTCCACAGCAAGTTGATGGTGGAGTTGGCGCGGTAATCCTTGTGCACACATGAGCGACCCAGCTCCAGTAGTTGCTTGTCCTCGCCGATTTGGGCGCGGAAACTATCGGTCATCAAAGGTGATAGATCATATTCGCCGGACGAATAGAAGCCTTTATGTCTTTGTGCCACTTCCTGGCGCAAGAGCCGGTATGTGCCAACAATGCGTTTGCCCTTTGGCCGGTCATGGTCCAGCACAAGTAAATGGTCACAGAAAATATCGTAAGGGTCGATATCACGGCGGGTGAGACGCATGCGCCAATCAGGCCGGGCGTGCATTTCCTCGTAAAAAATCGTGTAACGCAGCTTTTGCGCGGCCTTAATTTCCTTCAGCGAGCGCGCGAGGCGGACCTCAATACTGCCCTGCCTAACATAGGACTGGGCACCTGCCATTGCTTGTGCAGCCGCGATGTCGGGCCGTATGGGAGCATATTTCTTCATACCCAATCCTCTCAGAAGCGCTCTACGCCAGTTTTATTACGCCAGAGTTTTATTACACCAAAATGACCGGTTTGTGACATCACAATTACTTGGCTGCAGCGTTACATCGCCAGTGAGATACCCGGTGAGATGTCCAGTGAGATGCCTTTTAATCTGCCACGGGTCCAGCCACATCCCTGCGCCACAATATCCAAAGCACAAACAATCCCGGAAGTGCCAGCAGCGTCGCATAAACGAAAAACTCAAACCAACCAATTGCTTCGGCAACATAACCGCTGGGCGCGCCGAGTAGCGTGCGTGCCTGATTGCCAAGCGATGACAAAAGCGCGAACTGCGTGGCGGTAAAATTGGCATTACACAGCCCCGCCATATAAGCGATAATCACCGTGGTGCCCAAACCTGTGGCAAAGTTTTCCATGCCAATTGTAGCGGCCAGCCGCCAGGCTTCCGCTTCCCCGATCCACAACCATGCGAAACCCAAATTGGTAAGCATCATCAATAGGCCTGAAATAAACAGAGCCTTATACGTGCCTATCTGCTTGTAAAGCATTGCCCCCAAACCAACACCCAACATGAGAGCAACGAAACCAACTGTTTTGTTCGCCCATGCCACATCTGTGAGCGTAAATTCCATTTCCTTGATCAGGGGCGCTGTCATGATGGAGGCAACTGCATCCCCGGCTTTAAACAGGAAGATAAACAAGAGAACCAGATACCAATTTTCACGCCGAGTAAACTCTTTAAAGGGCAGATAAACCGCTTCCCGCAACCTGTTAGCTATGGGCGACAAATGGGCAACGTCTGCTTCGTGGCGCAAAAATTCGTCGTCGCCGTCACCGCGATTAGGCTCACCCAACCAAAAAACCGCCAGCGTACCGGGCAAGAACAATAGCGGCAGCAGGCTAATTGCAATCGTCCAGCCATAGGCATCTGCCACAAGCAAAACAGCTACGCCAGCCGCGTAATTGGCGGTGCGGTAGCCATATACATAAGACGCCGCACTGTGGCCTTGGTCTTCATCGTCCAGAATTTCAATTCTGTAAGCGTCGATTACTATGTCCTGACTAGCCGACAAAAAAGCGATCCCAGCCGCCAGAACTGCCACATGAAAAAGCTGCGTTGCCGGGTCAAACTGGGCGATGATCAATATCAATATTGCCATCAGTGCCTGAATAAGAACGAGCCAGCCCCGACGCTGCCCCAACAAACGAGTGATCGGGCCGAGGGGTAGGCGGTCGATAGCGGGCGACCAGATAAATTTCCACGTATAAAAAGTGGTGATCAGGGCAAACAGTCCCACATCACTTTTGCTGACGTCGTTGTAGGAAAGCCAGAAACCCATCAACGAAATAATAAAGGTCAGCGGGAACCCGCTGGCCATGCCGAGGCAGAAGGTACCAACAATACGTTTGTCACCGTAGGGTTTAAGCCCCTTCAGTGTATCGCTGAAAACTGACATTGGCTTATGCCCCCAACTTGGCAGGGTCGACGGTAATCCAAAGCCCTTCAGCCTTGGCAACCAGATCACCGCCAGCGTCGATAACCGCTGTACCACAGCGACGTTTCCGGCTCTTGGGCGCGGCAGGGTCATCCAGCGACCAGCCGTAAACCATGGCATCGTCGCCCAATTTGAGCGGTTTGAAAATCTCGGCGGTCAGTCTGCCCAATAAAGCGGCCTCACCGTATGCGCAGGCAAAGTAGCCCGGACAATCAAGCGCCGACCAGATGTAGGCTGGGTCAATCTCGCCGTTTTCATCTGCAAAATTTTGGTGCAACTGCCACGGCGTGCCCATTAAGCCCTGTGCGCCCTCGATAACCTCCGCCTGCAAACACAGCCCGTCACCGGCATGGCGCTTGCCGCCGCAAACAAAACATTGGTCAAAAGGCCTGAAGGCATCCTTGCCTATTTTCGGCGCGCCGATAAAGGTGGGGGCTTGCGGGAAAGCAGGCAGGTCCAGTTTTAATTCTGCCACCTTGGCGGAGCCAATCTTGGTATCGCCGTCGCTCAGCAGGGCATTTTCCGCGCTAGCCTCCAGCTGCATGCCATGCGCGAGCGGCGGCGGCGCGTGAAGCGACGCCTCAACCGCACCCTTATAACCCGCACCGTGCAATCCGGCCGCAAGCATTCCGCTGGCATAGCCGCCATTAGCCGACTGCGGCGGGCCGTTAAACTGACGATCAATTATAACAGATTGGTGCATACTGGTTTTCCTCGGCTGATATCTTTCTGGCATTTTTATAATCGGCTTTTATGGCGCTAATCTAAAAGGCGCACGGCGAACAATGCAAGTAATGCCTTCCCTTGCAGCCGATAATATGATCAAAGGGCGCATGAAACAGACACCTACTCAGCCTGCCGCAAATCACCATGCAAAAGGCGCTGGCGCTAAAACTTCCAGAACCGTTGCTGTGCGCACGCTTATGGCGGTGACGCTTAAAAGCCGCCCTTTTGATGTGGCGCTCGATGAAATGACCCGGGAAGCAAAGCTTGACCCGCGGGACCGCGCCTTCGCCTTTAACCTTGTGATGCTGAGCCTGCGCCAACTTGGTGCGCTCAGGTATGTCATAAACGAGCTGCTGGATCGCGGCCTTCCCAGAAACGCCACCTGGACTGAGGCGGCGCTGGTTACTGGACTTGCTCAAATATTGTTTATGCGCACCGCTGACCATGCCGCGGTTAATGAAACCGTCGATATGATCAAGGCACTGGACGGCAAGGAAAAAGGCTTTGCCGGGTTGGTAAACGCCGTATTGCGCCGGGCCATTCGCAACCGCGATGAAATCCTCAAGGATCTGAACGGCGCACCCGAGCGCAACCTGCCAAAATGGCTGCGGGAAAGCTGGACGTCCTCATACGGCAAGCCGACAATGCAGGCTATTGCCGCCACGCTGGCGACCAACCCGCCGCTGGACATCAGCCTGAAACCCGGGGAAGACGCAGACGCCTGGGCCAAAACACTAGACGGCACCCTGCTGCCTACCGGCAGCATTCGCCGCACCGCAACCGATGTTATGGCACTCGAGGGCTACGGCGAAGGTGCGTGGTGGATTCAGGATATGGCGGCAGCAATCCCTGCCACATTACTGGGCGACATCTCCGGCAAACTGGTGCTGGACCTGTGCGCCGCGCCAGGCGGTAAAACCATGCAGCTTGCAGCTGCCGGTGCCAGCGTAATTGCTGTTGACCGGTCAAAAAACCGCATGGGCCGCCTGAAAGCTAACCTGAAGCGCACCGGGCTATCTGCCGAAGTTGTGGTCGATAATGCAGCAGCCTATACACCCGCCGCGCCTGCTGATCATATTCTGGTGGACGCCCCCTGCAGCGCCACCGGAACCCTGCGCCGCAACCCTGATGTGCTGTGGACCAAGACCGCCGACGATGTTGCCAAACTGGCAAACCTGCAGGCCGCGATACTCGCACATGCTTTTGACCTGTTGCCGGTTGGCGGTACGCTAGTTTACTGCGTTTGCTCGCTGGAAAAAAGCGAAGGGCCAGACCAGATTACCCGCTTCCTAAGCGCTACAAAAGAGGCCAAGCGCGTGCCTGTCACCGCAGAAGATGTGGGCGGCATGGACGAATTAATCACTCTGGCTGGTGATCTTTTATGCCTGCCCTCGCACCATCCGGATGCCGGAGGCATGGACGGCTTTTATGTGGCCAGAATTACCAAGGCAAAAATATAACTAATTTTGCTGTGCTTACAGCAGCTGCGGCTTGCCCGAACCCGCGCAACCTGATAAGCAAACGGCATGCAAAAACCGATCAGAATTGCCCCAAGTATTCTTTCCGCTGATTTCGCGAAATTAGGCGAAGAAGTGCGCGCCGTTGACGCGGCAGGCGCCGATTATATCCATATTGACGTGATGGATGGGCATTTTGTCCCCAACATTACCATCGGCCCGGATGTGGTAGCAAGCCTGCGCCCTCACAGTAAAAAAATATTCGATGTGCATCTGATGATCCAACCGGTGGACCCCTATATCGAGGCTTTTGCCGAAGCGGGTGCTGATATCATCACCGCACACATAGAAGCTGGTGCACACACGCACCGCACCCTGCAGGCGATTAGGGCACTGGACGTAAAAGCAGGTGTATCGCTTAATCCGGCAACGCCCGCTGGCAGCATCGATTACCTATACGAAGAACTGGACCTGGTTTTGGTCATGTCGGTAAACCCCGGGTTTGGCGGTCAGTCCTTCATTGAAAGTCAATTGAGGAAAATCGAATCGATTCGAAAACGAATCGACTCGCTTGGCCTTGATATTGATCTGGAAGTTGACGGCGGCGTTAATATGAACACTGTGCAGCGAGTTATCGATGCAGGCGCTGATGTGCTGGTCGCGGGCAGTGCCACCTTCAAGGGTGGGCCGGGTGCTTACGCTGAAAACATCAAAAACCTGCGGGGATAGAAACCCATGACCGCCGCCATTGATAAAATCGCTGGCTTTGTTTCTGCCGCGCCGCTGACGCGGTCTACCCTGCGGCGGGATACCAGCCGCCATATGCTGGCTGGTGCCCTGAAAGCTGGCTCCAAAATGATCCGTGAATGGGGATACGGCCTCAGCCTGTATGACGTTCGCCTGAAGGGGCGCTATCCACTGCAATTGCTGGGCAGCCCTGATGACCCGGCGCCCGGAAACGCCACATTGGGTTCGGCCATTCTTGGCGGTGATATGCTTTTTGAGGGCGAGCAGCACGCCCTCCATGAAGGCTTCTGGACCGACATTGAAAAGGCAACGCCCGAGTTTCGGCGCTATGCCCACTCGTTTCACTGGCTGCAGGACCTTGCCCATGTGGGCGACCAGATAAGAGCGCGCGACGCCGCAGAAACCATTCTTGGCTGGTGGCTGGAAAATGGCAGTGGCTGGCACCGGGAGATTTGGCAAAGCGAAACGCTGGCGCGGCGGTTTATCAACTGGTCAACTCACGCACCGCTTATCCTGTCGTCTGACGATTCTATTTACCGGTCAAAAATATTGCACGCTATGGCGCGCCAATTGAGGCACCTTTCCCGCTGCGCCCAAGACGCCGCTGAAGGATTGCCCCAAATATATACTGCAACTGCTTTAACACTTGGTGGTTTGTTGTTGCCGGGCGGCGCCAACTGGCTGATGCGCGGCCTGCGCCTGCTGGAAAAAACGGTCAGAGCCTTTGTGCTGCCCGACGGCGGCCCAGCCAGCCGAAATGCGGCCGATGCTATCCGCACCATGCAAATGCTTGTTTTGGTGCGTAACACATTCATTGATGTAAACGCGGACTTACCGCCGTGGGTTCAGGTGACACTGGATAAGCTGGCGCCTTTTGTTCGCACCATGCGACACGGCGATGGCAGTTTTGCTCATATTGGCGGCGTATCAGCCGAAGGCGGACACGGCACAGATGCCATTCTTGCGGCCAGTGAAGCCAAGGGCAAGGCCACTGAAAACGCAGCCCATTCCGGGGTTCAGCGCGTGGTGGCAGGAGCCAATTGCCTGATTATCGACGCGGGCACACCTGCGCCCAGCGCGCTTTCAGGAAGGGCTGCGGCAGCAACCGGTGCTTTTGAATTTTCGGTTGGTCAGGAACGGCTGGTTGTTAACATGGGGCCAGCAAGTACGCGCGGACCCATGCCCGAGCTTGCCGCTATGGCCAGATCAACAGCAGCCAACACCGCGCTTGTTGTCGGCGACACCAACAGCAACAAGATCAGAGATGACGGCCTTGTAGGCGCGGGGGTAAGCGAAACCCAAACCACGCGCGAAAACCTTAACGACGGCGTATCGGTTAAAGTGATCCACAACGGATATGAGAAACGCTTCGGCGTTTTGCATGAACGAACCCTTGTGCTCAACAGCGACGGCAAAAAATTAAAAGGTCAGGACCGCCTGTCTGGCCGCAAGTTGAAAAAGATCGCCGGGCAAACTATTACGCTCAGATTTCATCTTCACCCCGGCGTTCAGGCCTTCAAGGCCCCAGACGGCAGAGTGTCGTTGGAAACCCGCGGTGGCAAAACCTGGATTTTTGATATCGACGATGAAAATGCAGAGATAGAAGACAGCTTGTATCTGGCCCAGCGTGACAACCCCGTGGCCAGCAAGCAAATTACCGTGTCGGCAAATGCAGCTGGCGACAAGCCAATAGTATTTAACTGGACCCTAAGTGAAATTAGCGTTTAAGGCGAACGCTATCACCATCTTTAGAAAGCCATTCAATCCATGACAACCGTTTCGATCAAGCGCGCCCTTGTTTCCGTTTCCGATAAAACCGGCCTAATTGAGCTGGGAAAAGCCCTTGATAAAGCGGGCGTAGAAATCCTGTCCACCGGTGGGTCAGCGGGAGCGCTACGCGATGCCGGGGTTCCGGTTATCGAAGTTGCTGACCATACCGGTTTCCCGGAAATGATGGACGGCCGGGTAAAAACCCTTCACCCCAAAATCCACGGCGGCCTCTTGGCGCTGCGTGACAACGAAACACACACTGCCGCCATGCGTGACCACGACATCAGCGCCATTGATCTGGTTGCGATCAACCTTTACCCGTTTGAGGCAACTGTTGCATCGGGTGCAGATTTCGAAACCTGCATTGAAAACATCGATATCGGCGGACCTGCAATGGTTCGTTCTGCCGCCAAAAACCACGGGTTTGTCACTATCATTACCGACCCCGATGATTACGGTCCGGTGATCGCTGAGTTAGAGGAAGCGGGCGGCACCAGTCTGGATACCCGCCGCAAACTGGCGGCCAAAGCTTATAGCCGAACTGCTTCCTATGATGCTGCCATCGCCGCCTGGTTCGCTGAACAAAACAATGAGACCTTCCCTGATCGCATGCCATTTGCTGGAACCAAGATACAGGAGTGTCGCTACGGCGAGAACCCCCATCAGGTGGCTGCTTTTTACCGCAACAGTGAAAACCGGGCCGGCATTGCCACCGCCATCCAGCATCAGGGCAAGGAACTCTCATACAATAATCTGAATGACACTGACGCGGCGTTTGAACTGGTTAGCGAGTTTGAGGGCGGCACGCCCACGGTTGCTATCATCAAACACGCCAACCCATGCGGCGTTGCCACCGGGCCGTCCCTATTGGAGGCTTACCAGAAGGCTTTAAAGTGCGACCCGGTATCTGCCTTCGGCGGCATTGTTGCGCTAAACGACACACTGGACGCTCACACCGCTGAGGCGATCATCAAAGTCTTTACCGAAGTTATCATCGCTCCGGATGCCACGGATGCCGCCAAAGCCATCATCGGTGCGAAAAAGAACCTGCGGTTGCTCACCACTGGCGGGATGGCCGACCCACTGCAACCAGCCAAAATGGTCAAAACCGTTGCGGGCGGCTATCTGGTGCAAAACCGCGACACCGGCAGCATTACGGCGAGCGACCTGAAAGTCGTAACCAAACGCCAACCCACCGAGCAAGAAATGAAAGACATGTTGTTCGCTTTCAAAGTGGGCAAACATGTAAAATCAAACGCCATTGTTTATGTGCGCGGCGGCATGACCGTGGGCGTAGGGGCGGGCCAGATGAACCGCCGTGACAGCAGCCGGATAGCCGCTTTACGCGCTGGAGAAGCCGCCGAGATGGCAGGCGACGCGGAAAGCCTGGCCAAAGGAAGCGTTGTTGCCTCTGATGCCTTTTTCCCATTTGCTGACGGCTTACTCGCTGCGGCAGAGGCCGGTGCAACTGCAGTGATCCAGCCGGGCGGTTCGATGCGCGATCAGGACGTGATTGATGCGGCAGACGAGGCAGGCCTGGCGATGGTCTTTACCGGCATGCGCCATTTCCGCCACTAAAAGTGGCAACCTCTGAGGTGGTCTTGTGAGCTAAGAAAGCGCTTTTTTAAGCTTAGCAATCATCGCCTCTAGTTCGTTCGGTGCGTAGGCCTCTGTAGGTACTTTGCCCCACACCGGACCGGGCCACGCCGAGTCGTTCTCATAGCGAGCGATTACATGGATATGCAGCTGCGGCACCATATTACCCAGCGCTGCCACATTCATTTTGTCCGCCTTGAACAAACGCTGCATTGCCCGTGAAACCTGGGTGATTTCGCTCACTAGCATCTGTTGATCACCAGGGGATAGGTCATGCATTTCGCGCAGATCAAGCCGTTTCGGCACCATAACCACCCACGGATAGTTTTGGTCGTTCATCAGGAGAACTTGACACAAATCAAGGTCAACAAGGCCAACTGTGTCAGAAACTAATTGTGGATGGAGCTGAATCTGGGTCATACTGACTCTGGGTTGTAGGCATCATTCTTGAGGTTATCATGTCTCGTTTTCACAAGCTGCGCAAGGCGACGACCGATGATATATTTTTCATTCGGGCTTTGGAAATGGATCCGGCCAATGTTTTTGTCCATTGCTGGGACGAAGAAACCCATCGCAAAAATATAGCAGACCCCCTTTTTCATTACTTGATAGCTGAAGGCATACAAGGCACAGCGCTTGGCTATGCCATCTTAGTTGAAAATGAATCTGGTATCGTCGAATGGCGCCGTATTATTGTTGCCCGCCGCGACGACGGCATTGGCAGTGCATTCATGCAAGCCGTCATTGACGCTTTCACCGGCGACGGTGCGTCTATGCTTTGGCTGGATGTTTACGAGGAAAACCAACGGGCGCGACATGTCTATAGTTCAAAGGGTTTCAAAGAGGTGCGAACCGAGCCGCTTGCCAGCGACCCCAGTGTAACCCTGGTGATAATGGAACTGCCTCTCAGTTCAATCAATGCCACCTGAACGACGCAATCAAGCCACTGGATACAATCACAAAAGCATAAATCTTTTGGATTTTACCCGCTAATATTCTATTGCTTTCGCAGGAGTAGATAACCCGGCATGATACGATCCTTTTACATTATTGATGATTTTTTGGGCGACCCGCATCAATTGAGAAATTTGGCGCTACAACAGGACTACCCCGTTTATGACGAATTGCCCCGTTTTCCAGGGCGTAATTCGAAATACAAACAAATCATCAACGGACTCGACCAGAAGATTTCTGAAATCGTCGGTGAGCCATTGGTGCCTGTACCGGGCACGTCATACGCTAAATTTCGCGTCGCCCTAGAAGGTGAAAAAGGCACACATAGTGTTCACATTGACAATGCCCATTGGACAGCAATCCTTTATCTGACACTGCCCGAGCATTGTCGCGACGGCACTCATTTATTCCGTCATTTGCCAACAGGCACCGACCGGGCACCCTACTTCAGGCATGAGTATGAAAAATACGGCTCTACCAATCAGCAAGAGCTGCTTGATAAAACCGTTAACGCGCACTCCAACGACCCCAGCAAATGGGAAAAAATCATGACCATCCCCATGCGGTTTAACCGGATGATTTTGATGCGCCCGCAACATTGGCATGACGCCGGTATTAGTTTTGGTGACAGCGTAGAAAATGGTCGGCTGGTTTATCTGAGTTTTTTCAATCACGCAGACACCATGCGGACAGGCAGCTTATGATCAGGTCAGTAATTGTTGTAGATGATTTTCTGGGGGACCCTCAGGCGCTGCGCGACGCTGCGCTGGAACAAAATTACCCCACACTGGAAACGCCGCAGTTTTATCCGGGCCGCGATTCCGAGTATCCGCAACATATCAACGGTTACGACCAAAAAATTGCTGAACTTATCGGTGAACCGGTGGTGCCGGTGCCAGCCAGCTCGCACGAGCATTTCCGACTGGCGCTGGAGGGTGACATGGGTTCTGAAGGCGTGCATATCGATAATGTGCACTGGACCGCAATTTTATACCTGACCCTGCCGGAACATTGCCAGGGCGGCACCCATCTTTTTCGCCATATTGAAACCGACACCGACCACGCGCCCTATAATTCAGCCGAATTGGCAGAACTTAGGTTTTCATCCCAGCAACAATTTCTCGATGATGTGATCAACAAGAACACCAACGACCGCAGCAAATGGGAAGAATTGATGACTGTTCCGATGCGCTTCAACCGCTTGGTCATTATCAAGCCGCAACAATATCATGATGCCGGGATCAGCTTCGGCGACAGCGCTGAAAATGGCAGGTTGATTTACGTCTGTGCCTACAATTACCCTGATGCCAGCAAAATGACTTACCCCGAATGAATTGACCAAAATGAATTGACTAACACGCAAAACCACCAAAAGGATACCGTCATGACCCGATTTTTTCTTGCCCTTTCCATAGCGTTGGCAGGCAGTTTGACCGTTACCGCGCAGGAAAACACAGACGGTCGTTACGCCATAGTCGGCGGTATGATGGTCGACGGGTATGAAGCGCCGCCAGTGCACAATTCAGTGATTATAATTGAGGGCAATCGTATCATTGCCGCCGGACCGGCCCACGAGGTAAGCGTACCAGACGGTATTCCGGTTATCGACGCGCGCGGCAAAACCGTTATGCCGGGCCTGATTGATCTGCACATCCATCTGGACCTGATCGGTCACGGAGATTACGACGAATATTATAATTTCCTCGGTGGCACCAAGCGATTGCCAGAAGTGATGCCGATCGCCGCCAAACATATGATGCGCGCGGGTGTAACCACTGGCGTCGACCTTGGCAGCCCGTATGACATTCTGGCGGTGCGCGATAAGATCCGGTCCGGGGTCATCCCCGGCCCACGGCTTATAATCTCCGGCCCCTGGATAACCCGCATCAAGCTGGACGGCGTACCTGATAGTTATCAGGTGGTTATCAACAGCCCCGAGGAAGCGGCAGCCAAAACACTGGAGCTGATTGATGCCGGGTCCGATGTTATCAAAACCTGGCTGGGCCTAACCCGCGACGATTTGAAAGCAGTGGTAAAGGCCGCACACAGCCGCGGCGTGAAGGTGCATTCACACCTATATAAAGTACCCGCGATGGAAGACGCCATTGCAGCGGGCGTTGATGTGCTGCAGCATGTGGGCAGCGCCAAAATGCCGCCTTACCCGGATGCGCTTCTGCGCAAAATTGCCGAGGACCGCATCCCTGTTGTGCAAACCATTGCCCACCGCATCTGGGTATATCCGGCAACCGAAGCCAACCCCGGGCGGTTGAACACGCCGGAATTGGAAGCTGACATGGCGCCTGATGTATTTGCGGAAATGCAGCGCAGCTTCAAAAACTTTCGGGCGCTATCTTATTTTCGGCACACGCCAGACGAAATTCGCTATTCGAAAGTCAACGCACGCCAGTTTATTGACGCCAATGCCTATATGGGGGTTGGCACCGACGCAGCGAGCCCGATGAATTTTCACACAGAGGCCATATGGCGCGAGATGTCAGCACTGGTTGACAGCGGCATGACGCCTGCTCGGGCAATCACTGCTGCCACCAAAACCGGCGCAGAAATTATCGGCATGGGCCGCGAGCTGGGCACGCTGGAAGCCGGTAAACTGGCCGATATTATCATCATCGATGGTAATCCGCTCGCAGACATCAACACGCTGGATTATGTGGCGGTTACGATCAAAGGCGGCACTGTTTGGTATGACCCAAAATACACTACAGCAGCTCTCAAGGAAATTGGTCGCGCGTTTTAACAGGAAATTTTCGGTTTATTTGATCTCACCCGCACCGGTTTTTGTCAGGAGTGTTGGTCCGTGTGTGCCGACACCCTTGGCCAAAAACAGGCCGCGCTCTATAGTTTTTTTATCGCTACGATGGCTGCAATAAAATTGACGCCCCAGTCAGGTAATTATCGCCTACTGATTATGATCGCTAGACGAAAAACATAGACGGATTCAACTATGGGTAGTTATAGTAGCTACAGAGAAATTTATGCACAGCGCTAAAAAGCAAAACTCTTCTTGTCCTCTCCGTCCGCGCGAGGCCTACCGTCTGGTGCGCAGCCAAACTACAGCGCTGGCCGCTCCGCTTTCTGACGCCGATGCAACTGCACAATCGATGGAAGATGCCAGTCCGGCGAAATGGCATCTGGCCCATACCAGCTGGTTTTTTGAAACCTTCATTCTGGTGCCTTATCTGGATAGCTATCAAGTCTTTAACGAAGGTTTCGCCTATCTTTTCAACAGCTATTACGAGCAAGTGGGTGACCGGTTCCCGCGGCCAACGCGCGGGCTGTTAACCCGGCCGTCTCTGGATGAAGTCAATGCCTACCGCGCGCATGTTGACAAGGGGATGGGCCGGCTGTTTGACGAAAGTCCTACCAACGATATTATCTCGCTGATTGAGTTGGGCCTGCAACATGAAAAACAGCATCAGGAACTATTGCTAACCGATATTTTGCATCTGTTCGCCCAGAACCCGCTGCACCCGGCGTACCGCGAAGGCCAACCGCTCGGCGTCGCGTCTGCCAGCAGTGAGAGCGATAGCTGGACAGACTATGTCGGTGGCATCGTCCCGGTTGGCGCTGGGGATGGAACTGGCAGCGATGGATTTTCCTTCGACTGCGAAACACCCCGCTTTGAGGTGTTGCTGCGTCCTTTCAGGTTGTGCAACCGGGCGGTCACCAACCGCCAATGGGCAGCTTTCATCGCAGACGGTGGCTACAGCAACGCGGCGCTGTGGCTGTCTGACGGCATCGCCGTTGTGCGCAATCATGGTTGGCAAGCACCACTTTACTGGGGAAAACAGGCCGATGTTTGGTGGTCGATGACCCTGCGTGGTTACCAGCCCATCGATATGGACGCACCGGTAACCCATGTGAGCTACTATGAGGCCGACGCTTTTGCCACTTGGGCAGGCAAGCGTTTACCGACCGAGGCCGAGTGGGAACACGCAGCGGCGGACATGCCAGTTGACGGCAATTTTGCCGACAGCGGCCGCCTTAGACCCAAACCCCAACCAGCTTCATCGGACGACAAGGGTCCTGTTGGACTATTCGGCGATGTGTGGGAATGGACCGCAAGCGCGTTCCTGCCCTACCCCGGTTTCAAACCGGCGAGCGGCGCAGTCGGCGAATATAACGGCAAGTTCATGAGCGGCCAGATGGTGCTGCGCGGTGGTTCGTGTGCCAGTCCTGAAGGACATCTGCGCGCCAGTTACCGAAATTTTTTCCAACCCGAAAAACGCTGGCAGTTTTCTGGCCTGCGATTGGCAGAGGACGCATAATGCGCGGCGACACACAAGATCAATCAGAAGACGACCAGCAAGCCGCCTTTTACCAGGATGTGGTAGCAGGCTTGTCACAAGCACAGAAAACACTGCCGTGCCGCTGGCTTTATGACGCCCAAGGTTCAGAACTATTTGAGGCGATTACTGAACTGCCGGAATATTACCCCACCCGCACCGAAGTAGCCATTTTCAAGCAGCATTTGCCTGCCATGGCAGCGGCTATCGGCGCTGAGGCGCATGTGGTGGAATTCGGCGCTGGTGCAGGCACCAAAACCCGGCTGTTGCTGGATGCGCTGACTGCCCCGAAAAGTTATGTTGCCATCGATATCTCGGCAGAGTTTCTGGCCGCATCCATGGCGACGCTGGCGGCGGATTTCCCGGCACTTGAGGTTATCCCAACCGTCGGTGACTTTATGAATGCATCCGATATGGCGGCAACGCAGCTACCCCAAGGCAACAGGCTGGCGTTTTTCCCCGGTTCGACCATCGGCAATTTGCTGGATTGCGAGATTGTAACCTTCCTGCACTCGGTGCGCACGGCGCTAGGCGCCAGCGGCAAGTTCCTGATCGGTTTTGATCTGGTCAAAAGCGAGGATATTCTGGTGCCAGCCTACGACGATGCGGCGGGCGTGACCGCGGCCTTTAACCTTAATGTGTTGGCGCGTATCAACCGCGAACTTGGCGGCACGTTTGAAGAAGACAGCTTTACCCACGAAGCCCGCTGGAATGCCGGTGATGGCCGCATTGAAATGCATCTGGTCAGCCAGCGCGAGCAAACTGTCGCCGTGAACGGTGACCGTTTCGACTTCAAGAAGGGCGAGACTATCCACACGGAAAATTCTCGAAAGTTCAAGATGGATGGGTTCATGAAACTGGCGTCAGAAGCCGGTTGGACATTCAAAGAGACCTGGACTGACGGCAAGGGTTATTTCGCAGTCGCTCTAATGGAATAAAAAAAGGCGGAAAGAATATTCTTTCCGCCTTCTAACATTAGCAAGACTGTGGGGCGCTACTTCGTGCCGTCGTCGTCCTTGTCTTTCTTACCCTTCTTTTCTTTCTTCATCTTTTCGGCTTTGTCTTTGCCTTTCATCGCTTTCTTTTCGGCTTTCATTTCCGCTTTATGGGCCATTTTTTCAGCTTTTTCTTTGCCTTTTGCCATTGCCTTTGTGCATTTTTCTTCAGCTTTGGCTTTATCTTCGTCAGTTCCTTCGGCGGCTTCTGTTTTAGCATTTTCACACTGCATTTCGGCGCGCGCCATCGGGTCTTTCATCTTGTGTTTTTTATCACCGTGGTGATCAAGGGCAAAAGCACCCGCGCTAAAACCAAGCGCCAATGCGGCAACAAGCCCGCTTTTCAAAATCATTCTCATCTGTCTCTCCAATTCGTTAAAAATAGTAGAACCCCCATTGCGGCGCATGATAGCGGGCGGAAAGCTCATTGTCACTGTCTCGTTATATAATAACGAGACCGCCTCCCACCTTATAGTGGGTGTGTTCGACTGAATTAGAATTGGGGGGCAATGTGCCGAAACCATGCCGACAGTAAGGCAGGCGGTTTTGCGCTGGGCCGATAAACGAAAACTATGGTTTTTCCGCAACAGTCAGAGAAAAGAGGTCGCCTAAACCGTCTTCTCCTTGAATTTGCACAAGTCGATGATTTTGCATTTTCCGCACTCGGGCTTGCGGGCTTTGCAAATGTAACGACCATGCAAAATAAGCCAGTGGTGAGCGTTCATTTGGAACGGTTCGGGGATTACCTTTTCCAAAGCCTGCTCCACCTTGAGCACATTTTTACCCGGCGCCAGCCCGGTGCGGTTCGAGACCCGAAATATATGCGTGTCCACGGCGCAGGTGGGGTGACCAAAGGCAATATTGCGCACCACAAGGGCGGTTTTACGGCCGACGCCCGCCAACGATTCCAGCTCTTCCTGGCTCTCCGGCACTTGAGAGCCAAATTTGCTGATCAGGTCTTCGCACAGCTTGATGACGTTTTTTGCTTTGGTGTTAAAAAGCCCGATGGTCTTAACGTGTTCCTTCACGCCGTCCAGACCCAGCGCGAGCATCTTCTCAGGCGTATCGGCAATCGGCCACAGAGCCTTTGTCGCTTTGTTCACGCCCACGTCGGTTGCCTGCGCCGACAGCACAACCGCCACCAGCAACGTGAAGGCGTTCACATATTCCAGCTCGCCCTCCGGGTTTGGGGCATCTGTCGCCAGAATATCGAACAGGTTGAATATTTCTGCACGGCTAAGTTTGGAGTATTTGCCCGCCATCAGCTTATGTCCTTCACAAGATTATCAACCACCCGCACCAACCGCTTCAGGTCGCCCGGTTCTGAAAGCCTATGGTCGCCGCCCGGCACCAAAATCACCTCGGTGTCGTTGCCGGTCAGGTTCTCAGCGATTGCCGTTGCTGTCTGCCACGGTACGTCCGCGTCCTCGAGCCCTTGAATAAGCCGCACCGGGATATCCAAATGAATAGGGCCGTGGTTCACCCGGTTTCGCCAGCCGTCTTCAAACAACGCGCGCGTGAAAACATAGGGGTCAGGACCGTAGTCTGAATAGACCTCCAGCTTGCCGTCACGGTTAATGGTTTGCTGGTCCGCGACCGACAGCTCGGCCCAGTGGCGCACGGTAAAATCAGGCGCGGCAGCGATACCCACCAGTCCGCGCACCCGCGCGCGCCGGGCCTTGGCCGCCAAGAGCGCAATCCAGCCGCCCATGGACGAGCCCACCAATATTTGCGGACCTTGGGTAAGCTGGTCGATAACCGCAAGCGCGTGCTTGAGCCATAGGCCAATGGTACCATCAGCAAACGCACCGCCCGACAGACCGTGCCCGGCATAATCAAACCGTACAAATGCCCGCCCGGCCGCCGCGCAGCGGGCTTCCAGCGCCAGCGCCTTGCCGCCTTCCATGTCGCTCATGAAACCGCCCAGAAACACAACCCCCGGGCTGGTGCCGGGCGTTCGGTGATACGCTATCCTGTTGCCATGCGGCGTATTGATAAAGTTGGGGCGGTTCATACAATTCTCTCGGGTTTTTACGGTGCAGCAAACAAGTGGACACTAACAGTCACACTTCTTTGTCTCAACGCGAAAAAAACGCGCGCTCACCCATTGCAAAGCGTTGGCTTTGCTTGACTTGACTGCAGGCAGCCGCTAACCCGCGTGTTCCAGTTAATTTAATGTCAAAGATGAGGATATCATGAGCGAGAATAAAAGTGCCCAAAACCCGGTCAACCTGCGCCTGCCCGACAGCAGCGTTCGCACGTTTGATGGCCCGGTAACCGGCACCACCCTCGCAAGCGATATCGGCCCCGGTCTGCTAAAAGCGGCGTTGGCCATTAGAGTGAACGGTGAAGTCTGGGACTTGTCGCGCGAAATCGACGCGGACAGCGATGTTTCCATCATTACCAAACGCGATACTGACGAGGCGCTGGACATCCTGCGCCACGACTGCGCGCACATAATGGCCGAAGCGGTGCAGGAACTGTTCCCCGGCACACAGGTTACCATCGGCCCCAATATTACTGACGGCTTTTTCTATGATTTCGCCCGCGATAAACCTTTCACCGAAGATGATCTTGCGGTGATTGAGGCGCGCATGCATGAGATCGTCAAGCGCGACGAGCCCATTGAGCGTGAAGTGTGGGACCGCAACACTGCCATCGACCATTTCAAGTCCATTGGCGAGCACTATAAAGCCGAGATTATCGGCAGTATTCCGGCTGGCGAAGCGGTAACTGTTTACCGCCAAGGCAGTTGGAAAGACCTTTGCCGCGGCCCGCACCTGCCATCAACTGGTAAGCTGGGTGACGCCTTCAAGCTGATGAAAGTTGCTGGCGCATACTGGCGCGGCGACAGCAAAAACGAAATGCTGACGCGCATTTACGGCACTTGCTGGACCGACAAGAAAGAGCTGAAAGCTTACCTTCACCGGCTGGAGGAAGCCGAAAAGCGCGACCACCGCAAGCTGGGCCGTGAGATGGACCTGTTCCACTTCCAGGAAGAGGCGCAAGGCAGCGTTTTCTGGCACCCGCAAGGCTATAAAGTATGGCTTGAGCTGGAAAAATATATCCGTGGGCGGTTGGGCGACGACGACTACCGCGAGATTAAAACACCGCAACTTCTGGACAGCAAACTGTGGGAACAGTCTGGCCATTGGTCAAAGTTCCGCGAAAATATGTTTGTGGTGCCCGACGAAGTGCCGTCCATCGATGATGACACGCCTATTCTGTCAGGCGATGCCAAGCTGATGGCCTTGAAGCCGATGAATTGCCCGGCGCACGTGCAGGTGTTCAAGCAAGGCATCAAAAGCTACCGCGACCTGCCGATCAGGTATGCGGAGTTCGGCTGCTGTCACCGTAACGAAGCACACGGTGCGCTGCACGGCCTGATGCGGGTTCGCCAAATGACCCAGGACGATGGCCATGTTTTCTGCCGCGAGGACCAAGTTACCGAAGAAAGCGTTGCTTTCTGTGACTTGCTGGCAAGTGTTTACAGTGACCTTGGTTTCCCGAACTTTAAAGTGTTGCTGGCAACCCGCCCCGACGTGCGCGCAGGCAGCGATGAAGTTTGGGACAAGGCTGAAAAAGCGCTTGAAATGGCGCTTAAGGCACGCGGCATAGAATTTGATTATGCGCCGGGCGAAGGCGCTTTTTACGGCCCGAAACTTGAGTTCCACCTGTCAGACGCCATCGGGCGCACATGGCAGTGCGGCACCCTGCAGTCGGACTTTGTGCTGCCGGAACGGTTGGATGCCACCTATATCGCACAAGACGGCAGCAAACAGCGGCCGGTGATGTTGCACCGGGCCATTCTGGGTACGTTGGAGCGCTTTATCGGTATTATGATTGAGCATTACGCCGGGCGTATGCCGCTGTGGCTGGCGCCGACGCAGGCTGTGATAACGCCGATTACCTCCGACGCAGACGCATATGCAACAAAGGTGCACGCCGCCCTTGAGGCTGCCGGACTGCGCGCCGATCTGGATCTCAGAAACGAAAAAATTAACTACAAAGTCCGCGAGCACAGCCACGCCAAAGTGCCAGCCATTTTGGTAGTGGGTATGCGCGAAGCCGACAACGGGCAAGTGAGCGTGCGACGACTGGGTAGCAAGGACCAAACTGTTCTGGATCTGGACGATGCCATCGCTGCATTGGTTGCTGAAGGCACGCCGCCGAACGGTGAAGAGCGGAGCCGCGAAACACAGGCCAATAGCTAGAGAATCAAAAGCCATGAAACGGTTGCGTTTCATGGCTTTGCAAGCTGGGGCTAACTAGGTATACTTAAAAAGACTCGCTAACGAGTCGTTTGCTGAAACAACAATAGGAGACGAGACATACGTAAAGGGAATTTTGCCGGACCACCCAAGCAGGTAGGTCCGCGTGTCAATGATGCGATTTCCGCGCGAGAAGTGCGGCTTATCGGAGCAGAAGGGGAAAACCACGGCGTTGTTACGCAGCCAGAGGCAATGGTAATTGCGCGTGGCAGCGGGCTTGATCTTGTGGAGATTTCACCCAACGCAGAACCCCCTGTATGTAAGGTTCTTGATTTCGGCAAGTTTAAATACGAGCAGCAGAAAAAAGCCAATATGGCTCGTAAAAATCAGAAAACGCAGGATGTTAAAGAGATCAAAATGCGCCCGGGCATTGATGTTCATGACTATGACACCAAGCTCAAAAAGGTGGTTCAATTCATCGAAAACGGCGACAAGGTCAAAATGACAATCCGCTTCCGCGGCCGCGAAATGGCCCACCAGCAATTGGGTATGGAAGTGCTGAACCGGGTTGCAGAGCAGATGAAAGAAACTGCTAAAATCGAATCATGGCCGAAGATGGAAGGCCGCCAGATGATAATGGTCATCTCGCCCAAATAACTCTCGGGTTAGCGCAGATAAAAAAACCGGCTTATTGGCCGGTTTTTTATTGGGTATTCGTAAACGCAAAACGAAACACCTAGTGGCTCGGCAGTGAAACCAGAAAATCGCGCACAGTTTGAATATACAAACCTTCATCAGCAGCCATAGTGGCATGGCCAGCGTCAGGAATGATGGTGACGCGCGACTTGCTGATCATCTTGCTAAACCTGTGGCAGCTTGTAGGAGCGGCCTCGTCAAATTCACCGCATATGATAAGAGTTGGCACCGATATGTCGGCAAGTTTTGGTGTCAGGTCATAGTTTTTGAGGGTGCCGATGCCGCGAAAATCTGTGGGGCCCCACATGGCAGCATACATGGTGTCATTACCGGCAGGGCCACCTTGTCGGTATCCATGGTCGCTGCACCGGCCGACCCGGCACATATGGCGCGCGTAAAACTCATCGACCGCATTGGAGTACTCCGCGCTTTCCATGGTCGTGTCGTCGGCATGTTTTCGTAGAATTTTTTGCGTATTTTCTGGAAGTTGTTTGATCCAAGTAGCGCCGTCAGCATTCCAAACCGGTGTTGACAGAAGCGGGCTGGACAGAATGGCACCCACCAGCCCTTTGGGTTGACGTACCGCATATTCCGCCGCGACCGTGCCGCCCCAGCTGTGGCCTGCCATGATCACTTGGTCCAGGCCCAGTGCTTTGCGAATATGGTCAATTTCATCGACAAAGCGTTCGGTTTTCCAGTTTTCAATCTTCCCCGGCCGGTCCGAATTGCCGGTGCCAAGCTGGTCATACAAGATAACAGGGTAGCTGTCGGATAGGGCCACATAAGGCATGTTGCTGCGGTGCGTGCCGCCGGGGCCACCGTGCGCAACAATGATTGCGGGTTTTTTACCCAGATGGCGCGTACCGTTGAGCCGGTACCATATGCGCCCACCGTCCACCTCGATATAGCCAGCTATTTCCGGATCTTGGTGAGCACTGGCTGAGGTACTGGCAACAAGAGTTCCGACTAATATTAACAAATATCCTACAATACCGTTCCTGATCATTCGTTCTATCTCCATTATCCAGCCATTCAGGGTTAACCTGTCGCGCGAGCCTATCCCACCTGCAGGGGCTTACCAACATGAATAATGACGGTCAATTGCGCCCATAATCCGAAGAGTATTCCTAGTTTCGGTCAATATTCTTCACTATTCTTCTAGTATTCTCCGTAAGACTTCAAAAGACTTCGCTGTGTTATCAACACCTAACAGCCTGACAAGGGCACCAAAAAAGATAAAAGGAGACCAACATGAAGTTTGGTGATTATCTACGACAGAAACGCGAAGAGAGCGGCTGGACCCAGCCCGAGGCGGCAGCGAAAGCAAAAATTGAACAGTCTTATCTTTCAAAACTGGAAACCGGGAAAAGCTACCCGTCCGAAGATATTTTTGAACGGTTGGTCAGCGCCTATTCCATGGACACCGCGGAAATGTCAGCTGCGATATTTTCCGCTGAGTTGGACAAGCTAAGAGAAATTAAAGCTGTAAGAGCGGCTGTGCTTGCGCGCCAAAAAAACCAATCGCTCTTCATGCGCGGATGGTTAATTGCAGGACTGGTAATGATAATGATTGGCGGCGCGGTACTTGGGCTGGCTTACTCCATTCCAGACGACCAACGCATGAAGTTTCATTATAGATCTGAGGGGGTCATCATGACAGGCGAATCGCCGCAAATATTCGAGCTTCTGGAAGACGGCCGGGAGGACGCAAATGGCAAAAATCTATCGGAAAGGACAAACTACGACTTTCAAGTACTACGAGACAATAAAGGCCCCACCTATATCGTGCCCGCGAAAGGTGGGTACCGCAAATATTCGCTGTATGATAAACGGCACGAAACAACACTTTCGCCGCTTGTCTGGCTTTACGGCCCCGGCCTAATGTTTTTGTTCGGCGGCTTGGCCTGCTTTTATATAGCGCGGCGATGGCAATGAGGCCTGGTCGCAACAAAATCAGCCTCGGTTGCTGTCGTTGGGCGCGAAGCCCATAACGACGCGAGGCCATTTTCGAAAAGACGGTATCAGGCCGTCTCTTCGATAAACTTCAGGGCCAGAGTTCGGTATGCATCATTTTCAAAACGGGCGAAACCGAGAAAATGAATTAACCGCTCTCGGTCCCCCATTGGACTGCCGTCATGATTAATATACTCCGGCGCGGTCAGAACAATAGCATCCGGTGCATTCGCCAGCACAAAATTTGATGTTATCTGTTCGGTACCCCACGTGGTCCAGGGAAATTGGTCAGACTTTAACAGCTTTTCCATTTGGCCTGAAAAATCACGCGCTGTCTGCCAGCTTACCGATTTTTTCGCAAATCCTGCAAAACCAGATGATGCCCGCAAATATTTTTGCTGTGGCAGGGTCAGCTGTCGAAGTAGCCGTTCGACTGAAACCTGAACATGCACCCCCGTCAGGGTTTCGGCATAATCCGACGCTTCGCATAGGGAAATAATCTTTTTGCCGTTGTCGCTACCAGGCATCTCCGTGCCCAGCAAAAACGGTATATTCCGTTTGACCGCGTCTTCAACATCCTCGAGACTTTGTCGGCTGAATATGTCTGCGTCCATTTGGATGGCATAAATATTCTGCGACACATCAATAATATATTTTAGCCGTTCCCATGTTCCCCCAACGGGGCATTCGCCGGTATCAATCTGTGAAATATGAACTATTTTGAGGTGAGGGATATGACGCTTTAGTCGCGCGATATCACCATTCGTCAAACTGCTGTCATTGACAATATGGATTTCGGCCGGCGGCGCAGTGCATGCCGCAAATGATCTCATGGCAACCAGATACTGAGTGACATCCGAGTGTCTCAGCATTGAAACAACGGCGTATTTACTTTCCCCGACAGGTATTGGCGGCGCATTGTCAATATTTCTACATGAACGATCAAAATGCCAAAGGCTGGCCAACTCCCACAGCCGTTTGGCAGGGAAAAAAACATTTCCAAACTTACGAAGTATCTGGAGTAAAATCGCCATTGATGTTTCTCGCCTTTTTACCACCGGCCTCCCCATCAGTTAACCAACGGGATAATGAAGCTGCCTAACGAAAAAGCTTCCAAAACCTAGTGTCAACAACGACCCCACGAAAGATACTGGTATTACATTCCGTCAGTTTCTACAATTTTTATATCGCAACTACATGAGCAAGGACGTAGGTTAGCGATCACTTGGCCATACTAACTTCATCGGGAAATCGCCGATGATAGCGCCAAGGTCTGCAAAGCCGCAAATAGTAGGAAACTCAAAAATTGATGGACCTGGTTAATATTCGCACCTTTTGTCGAACGGTAGAGGAGGGAAACCTCACAGCTGCCGCCAAAGCGCTGCATATCACCAAATCGGTTGCGTCGCGCCGCATTCAAGCGCTTGAGGATAATTTGGATGTTCGGTTGCTTAACCGCACAACCCGCGGTGTAAACCCGACGGACGCGGGCGCGTTATTTTATGAACGAGGATTAAAAATCCTCAGCGATGTGGACGATGCACGCCAATCGGTCAAAAGTGTAAGCGACAATTTGATGGGTCAACTGCGTATTACAGCGCCGCGAAGTTTTTCCGACCTTAACCTGCAAGAACCCCTGATGGCGTTCGCCGCACTGCATCCGGACCTGTCTTTTGACTTACATCTGTCAGATCAACGTGTAGACGTTATTGGCGGCGGCTACGACCTAGCGCTTCGCATCGCACCAGGCCTGAACGACACCAGCCTGATCGCAAAAAAATTAGCTACTATTAATGGGCTTATTGTCGCTAGCCCGGCCTATTTGAAAGCCCACGGCACACCGCAATCGCCCGACGAACTGAAAAATCACAACTGTGTTTTCTATGCCAATGTAACCGCTAGCGAACAGTGGCGTTTTGCAGGCCCTAACGGCCTGAAAGCCGTGCGCGTAAAAGGGTCGATCACGACAAACTCGGGGGTTATGCAATTGGCGGCGGCCAAGTCAGGTATCGCTATTGCGTCACTGCCACTATTTTTCCTTCAGGAAGCACTGAAAAAAGGCGACGTGGTGCCAATTCTCGAAAACTGGCAAAAACCCGAAAGCTTTTTATATGCCCTATATCCGGAGCGCCGGCTTTTACCGGTAAAGGTGCGTGCGCTGCTTGATTTTCTCGGCGATTGGTACGCAGATCCGGCTCGGCAAGCCAGGGTTTAGTCGGTCAATACCGCGTTGTCTCAATCGGTCAGCGGGTCCGTGAACAACAAGCGGCCGTTTTCTTCAACTGCCGTATTTATCATTTGCGTAAACAATTGCTCGGCGACCGCGCCTGGCTGATTGGGGTCCAAAGGCAAGGATTTACTCCATAGATGCACATAGCCATCTGTGCGAATTACCCTGAGCGTCAAAGACTTTCCGCCTGTTTCACTAACAATACTTCCAGCCAAAAGATAGTCGACCGATAACCACTTTGAAACGTCTCCCATCCCGGGTTGCGGGCCATCACCACCAAACAGTTCACCCACGGATATCACTAATAATTTTTTCTGATGCTCCGACAATCTAGCAACAAACTGATGGGTGAGAAGTTCGGCTTGTTGCAGGGTCGCCTCAGACTTATCCATGGCCGCAAAGGGCATCACGGCAATGCGATCCTGTCCTCCGATTGCCACAGTGCTTTCTGCCTGAAAAGCGAGGGAGTAGACAGCCATTGCCCCCACAAATACAGCTAACACTGCAGCTGCAATAGCGCGCCGTGAAGCCAACCAATCCATCTTGGGCGCGGCGGTCGCCTCGGCCTTAAGCCGGTAACCGGTTTTCGGTATTGTCTCAATATATATCGGATCTTTGGAGTTATCACCGAGAACACGGCGAATATCCCGCACACAAGCGTTTATGCCGTCATCAAATTCTATGGTTCTATCGTGCCAGACCGTATCCCGGATACTGCTGCGCTTAACCACGGACCCCGCACTAGCTACCAACAACGCCAAAACAGCAGCCGACTGGCGCTTCAGCGGAAGGACTTCGCCGTTTCGGGTTAACAGATGGCCGTCCAGATCGAAATTGAACGGCCCAAATTCAACCTGGTTGGAGGATTTTGTTCGCGAGGACTGCATCATGCCAAAAAGGCTAGCAAAAGCGGTCGCTCAAGTCGATGCCTCAAGTTGACGCCTCCTATTGCTACTCAGCCGCCTCGCGTTCGCTAATGCACAACACAGCCTTGCCAATTGGCGTAGTACCCTCCTTCAACACGAAACTCTACATTACCGGTAAGCAAACAGCATTTAGGAGAAAAGCGATGGGCTTGTTGGTTGACGGAAAATGGCGAGACAAATGGTACGAAACCAAATCAAACGGTGGTCGGTTTATCCGGTCCGAAAGTCAGTTTAGAAACTGGATAACGCCAGATGGTTCTGCTGGCACCACCGGCGAAGCGGGCTTCAAAGCAGAAGCTGGCAGGTATCACCTTTATGTCTCTTACGCCTGCCCGTGGGCTCACCGGACGCTGATCATGTTGGCTCTTAAGGGACTGACAGATATGATCGATGTATCCGTAGTCGGCATGACCATGCTTGATAACGGCTGGACCTTCGATCAAACCGATGGCAGCAGCGGCGACCCACTTTTCGACGCGGAATTCCTGCATCAACTATACACACGAGCTGATTCCACATACAGCGGCCGCGTTACCGTGCCGGTTTTGTGGGACAAAAAATTGGGAACAATCGTTAGCAACGAGTCGGCTGATATCATTCGTATGCTGGGCAGCGCTTTTGACGGCCTTGGTGCCACACCGGGCGACTATTGGCCAACCAACCAACGCGAGGAAATCGAGAAATTCAATGCCCGCATATATTCCGCTGTAAATAACGGCGTCTACAAAACCGGTTTTGCCACGTCTCAGGAAGCATACGAGGAAGCTATTGTGCCTTTGTTTGAAACGCTCGACTGGTTAGAAAACCACCTTGCAAACAACCGGTATCTTGTGGGCGACACTGTTACCGAAGCAGACATTCGTCTGTTTACAACCCTCGTGCGGTTTGACCCGGTATATGTTGGCCACTTCAAGTGCAACATTCGTACACTGAAGGACTATGCAAACCTATGGGCCTATACCCGGGACCTATACAATCTGCCCGGCGTCGCTGACACCGTGCAGATGAACCATATTAAAACTCACTATTATGGCAGCCACAAAACCATCAACCCTTCAGGCGTTGTGCCAGTGGGACCGGCGTTAAACTATGCCGAACCCCACCGCAGGGAAAATTTAACCAGAGAAAACTTAACAGCGGAAAATTTACTAACTGCCGCTCTAGGAGATGCATCATGAGCAACCGTACAATCAGTAAAATATTGCCCGCACAAGCGGTGCCAGAGGGCAAGGGGGTTACCGTTCACCGCACTATCGGGCGACCAGGTTTGAGCGAGCTTGATCCATTTCTATTACTTGATGAAATGGTCATCGGCGCCGACGATGCTGGTACCGGTTTTCCTGAACACCCACACCGTGGTTTTGAAACCGTAACCTATATGCTGACCGGCAGCATGCGCCACAATGATACTGTAGGTAATGTGGGTGAAATAGGTCCAGGCGAGGCCCAATGGATGACTGCTGGCCGCGGTATCATCCATTCGGAAATGCCAACCTCAAACGGCGTCGACATTCGTGGCTTCCAGCTTTGGGTAAACCTGCCCGCCGCAGACAAAATGAAACCACCGCGCTACCAGGATATCCCGTTTGCAGATATCCCCACGGTCGACGGCGACGGCTATACCGCCCGTCTGGTTACAGGGGGCCTGTTGGAGCAAAAAGGACCAGTGAACGAAATTGCAGTCAATCCGCTGTTTGCCGACATAACCCTGTCGCGCACTGGCGCTGCGACCATACCCTTGCCTGTTGGCCATACGGCGTTTCTGTATGGTATCGACAGTGGCTTTGATATTGATGGCCAACATGTGCCACCGCGTGCCATCGCGGTGCTGGGCGACGGGACCACCGTCACGGTCGCCGGTGAAAAAGACACCCGGTTTCTGTTAGTTGCCGCAGCACCCATCGGCGAACCGGTGGCACGGTACGGCCCGTTTGTGATGAACACGCGCGAGGAAATTCAAGCAACCCTTGAAGACTGGAATCAGGGACGGTTCATTGGTGCCGCCTAGAAGAGAAAGCCGTAGCCGCTAACGGTAATGCTAGCGGCTACGGCGTTTTATGCTGTCTTGGTCCTTGCAATGCCTGATGGCTAGTACAACGCCTTATGGCCAGCACAATGGCTGGCGGCTAGCGCAAAATAGAGCGCAGATGCCTAGCAGCAAAGCTCAGTTTAGCAACGCTGAGAGCACCCGATGATTTCAGGTCTTCAGCTAAGCGGCCCGACCGAATAAGCCGGGTTACCTGTTTTTTCTCCCAGGCGGCAACAGCCTGTTTAACCGTCTGAGAACCAGCGCTTTCGCATACCTGCTGCACCAGTTGGCGTTGTTGATCGCCCAGATCTTCAAGGATAGACCGCACAGCCAGGGTTTCCCAGTGATCGTCAAGCGCAATACGCTCTGCCCGCTGGCGTAACCAATCGAAGTTCAACAGGTCACCGAGCGCAAAGTGAATGCCGGCAACATAATCAACCGGCTTGCTGGTATCTTCCGCCACCATGATTATGTCGGGCCCGGAGGTAAGCACGTCAAAGGCACCAACAAAGGTGGCAAGTTCGTGGCCAACGCCCTCCGCTTTCAGTCCATTTCTACGACTGACAAACGCGTCCTGAGTTGGTGCGCTCAGCACTTCCAACTTTACGCTAAACAGTTTTTCGAACGGGGTTTTAAACCGGTCGACCATCTCACTCACATTGAAATCATGATCAAGGTTGCGCAGCATCCACAGCACCTGTGTCTTCAAACTCGCGGACACAGATTGGTGCATGTCATACTGAACGCTGGCAGGTACTTTGTAATCAAGCGCATTTATCGCATCCCATTGTTTTTGAAGGCCAAACACTTCGCGAATCAATACAAAGGCGGCAACAATATCGCCGACACCCAGACCGGTTTCTTCCTTGACTTCATACACAAATGTCAGGCCGGCCCAATTCACCACTTCATTGGATAAAACCGTGGCAATGATTTCGCGGCGCAACTGATGGTTGGAAAGTTCAGACGCAAACCTGTCACGCAGCAAAGTGGGGAAGCCCCATTCCAGTTCCGGCTGCAGCATTGGGTCTTCGATCAAATCACTCTTGATCAGTGTGTCGAACAGCGACATTTTAGCATAGGCCATAAGGGTCGATATCTCGGGGCGGGTTAAGCCTTTTTCGTTCGACGCCATCTCGGCAAAGCCTTCATCCGACGGCAAAACCTCGATTTCACGGTCTAAACCACCGTCGCGTTCCAGCGCCTTAATCAAGCCCAAGTGATATTGACGCGCACTGACCGCTTCAGCTTCCGCCAAAGAAATAGCCTGTGTTTGCAAATAGTTATCAGAAAGAACGATATCGGAAACCTCATCGGTCATTTCTTCCAATACGGCGTTTCGGTCTTCTGATTTTAGCGTGCCTTTGGCGATCGCATCGATAAGCAAAATCTTGATATTCACTTCTTTATCGGAGCAATCCACGCCTGCGGAATTATCGATAAAATCTGTGTTTAGACGCCCACCGGCTTTTGCGTATTCGATGCGCGACTTCTGGGTCATCCCCAGATTGCCGCCTTCACCGATAACGCTAACGCGAAGTTGCTGGGCGGTTACCCGGAGCGCATCATTGGCGCGGTCGCCGGCTTGCTGGTCGGTCTCGTCCGATGCGCGAACGTACGTGCCGATGCCCCCGAACCACAACAGATCAGCTTGCGCTTTCAAAATACGGTTAATCAAATCATTGGGCGCAAGACTATTTTCCTCAACGCCCAGCCATTCTTTGATCGGTCCGCTGAGTTTGATCGATTTATCCGCACGCGAGAAAATTCCGCCGCCTTTGGAAATCAATTTCTTGTCATAGTCTGCCCAAGATGAACCCGGCGTATCAAACAACCGTTTACGCTCCTTCCAGGCTTTTGCGGTATCGCCCGGGTTGGGATCAACAAAAATATGCAGGTGGTTAAATGCTGCCTGAAGGCGAATTTTTTTGGACAGTAACATTCCGTTGCCGAACACATCGCCCGACATGTCACCAACACCGATAACGGTAAATTCGTCCTTTTGTACATTGATGCCGCGTTCGCGGAATAGTCGCTGGACACTGACCCAGCCACCTTTTGCGGTAATACCCATCTTCTTATGGTCGTAACCGGCAGACCCACCAGACGCAAAAGCATCAGCCAGCCAAAATTTTCGCCCTTCTGATATGCTGTTGGCTATATCAGAAAAAGTTGCTGTGCCTTTGTCCGCCGCTACAACCAAATAAGGGTCGTTGCCGTCACGCCGCACGGTTTGCTTCGGCGCAACTGTTTTGCCGCCTTTCAGGTTGTCGGTAATGGACAATAGACTGGTGATGAACGAGCGGTATGAAGAAATACCCTCCTTAATAAAGGCATCCCTGTCGCCGGTTGGCAGCTGCTTGGGGAAAAATCCACCCTTTGAGCCTTGGGGCACGATCACAGCATTTTTAACCTGCTGCGCTTTCACCAAACCCAATACTTCGGTACGGAAATCTTCCCGGCGGTCTGACCAGCGAAGGCCACCGCGAGCAATAGGGCCACCGCGCAAATGAACACCCTCAACTTGCGGCGAATAAACCCATATTTCTGCAAACGGCCTTGGCAGCGGCGCCTCCTCAACCTCGCGTGAACGGATTTTGAACGCAAGCGCTCGCTCGTCGATGCGGTCAACAACGCCGTCCTGGTAATAATTGGTCCGCACTGTTGCGGTGATTACATTGATGTAAGCCCGCAGGATACGGTCGTGATCTAGACTGCGCACATTCTCAAGTGCCCGCCTGATTGCCGATGTTATTTTCGCAGCCTCTTTATCCCGGTGGCCTTTGAAACCCGGGGCGAACTGGGTGGAAAACAAAGTGAAAAGCTGGCTGCTTAACGCCGCGTGTTCAACCATGGTGTCAGCGATGTAATCCGGCGTATAGCCAATGCCCAATTGACGTAGATATTTGCCGTATGCTCGCAGAACAACGATTTCGCTCCAGGTCATTGCCGAGGTAATAACAAGCTTGTTGAAGCCATCATTTTCACTGGCGCCGAGCCATACCTTGGCGAACAAGTCTTCCACCAGCGATTTGATATCCTTAACCGAAAAACAATTTTCTGCGCCGCACTCCAATGCGAAATCATGGATATAGCTGGTAGAATTTCCGCCCATTTTATAAGAATGCTCAGACAGCACCTGAAAACCCATATTCTCGAGAATCGGCATACAGTTGGACAGCGCAATCAACTTCGAGCCATGGTAAATTTTCAACCGAAAGCGACCTTCCCCGTCGGCCAGGTGATTGTAAAAATCGACACGCAAATCGTCTTTGCCGTCAATTTCTTCCAACTTTACCACATCATAAGCCGCCTGCGGCGGCGTGAAGAATTCTCGGTATGCGGTGGTGAAGCGGGTTTTATAAACATGGTGCAGGCGGTTGCCCATTTCTTCACCCAGATGCTCATTCAGTGAAAGATGCAGGCGGTCATCCCAGCCCTGTGCAGCTTCCACGATCTGCTGCTGAATATCTTCTTCTTCAACAATCGGAACGTTGCCCGGTTTAGTTCGGATGATAAAATGCCAGCGCGCCAGTGGCTCCTCGCTTAGTTTGGCATAATAGACCGACATTTCACCGTTATAGTTACTACATAGTATGTCAGTGATGGCGGACCGCAGGCCAGAATGGTAATTGTCGCGCGGAACATAGACCAACGCTGACACAAATCGCTCGAACTGATCTGGCCGGATGAAGGCGCGCGGCCGAGGCCGTTCAGTCAACTGCAGAACCCCAAGCGCGGTCTCATAAAGCCAGTCTTCACTAACCTGAAACAGCTCGTCGCGCGGGAAATTTTCCAGAATGTGCGTGAGCGCTTTGCCCGCAAAAGACTTATTGCCCAGCCGGGCGCGCTTTTGAATATTGGCAACCTTACCGCGAATAAGCGGCACATCGTGAGCAAACTGGCTGTATGAGAGCGAAGTGAACAGACCAACAAACCGGCGTTCACCGACCGCATTACCTTCAGCATCAAAAATTTTCACGCCGATATAATCCAGATGCGATGGCCGGTGGACCGTGGATTTGACATTGGCCTTGGTAATAATCACCGGGTCCGGCTGCGCCAAAAAGTGCCGTATCTCTGGTGACATTGGGGTTAGACCGTCTTTGTCACGCAGCACGTAGCGGTCCGGGTCACGAAGAATTCCAAGCGCGGTACCATCCACGTGGCTGAAGTCAAAGGTAGCCGGGTTATCGTCGAACCTATATTCGCGAAAACCAAGCAAAGTGAAATGATCGGCTCCCAGCCAACGAAGAAACTGGATAGTTTCGTCAACGTCTGCTTCAGGGATTGGCGGTGGATTTACCGTCAGGGATGCAACTGTTTCATCAATTTTAGCAAGCATCGCGCGCCAGTCTGTTACCGCGTCTCTAACATCTCTAAGTGTTTTCTCCAGGGTCTCTTGCACTTCCTGCAACGCCGATTTATCCGATTGCGCATCAACTTCCATATACATGAAACTCTCGCGCACGCGCACGGTGCCCTTTCCTCCGGACCGATTGCCGCTGCCGTCGCGGGCCACATCAACAATCGGGTGATGCATCATGTGAATTCGGTAATGCAGGGTAGACGCCATACTGCCAGTGATAGAATCGACCAGAAACGGCATGTCGTCGTTAACGATCAATATCGCGGTGTGCCGTGTGGTATTAGTGCCAGCGGTTTCGGTCGAGCGCGGCCCCATCACCTGAACAACGGCAGTATCTTTTTTTCGCTTTGCCGCCACTTGCCACAAAGCATATCCGGTCGCAAACAGCTCTTCCGGCTCGCGTGTCAGCAAATCGGCGGGTGCTTCAGGGCCGAAAAACTCCGCAAGAAATGTCGCCAGTTCCTTGGCGGCATTGCCTTGTTCTTCCTTTTTGATCATCTCTGCAAAGGAGGTTTTTAAATACTCGCATATAGATTTGTTGCTCACGTTAAGCCCCTGATTGTTTTTGGCAGCGATATATGGTTATGGCTGTCCATTGGCTAGTTTTTGGTCTTTGAGGCGATCTGAACGATCGCCTTATCAATAGTATTTTGTGGTGTCTGGATAGTGGATACCAACTCGATCTGCCCGCGGTCACCGCGGCGAACAAGTGCCAAACCAAATTCCTGACCAAGTGATAGTGTATCCAGTGGTATTGGCGGCGCATTTCGTGCCTTGGCTCGCGCATCTTCAAGCGATATCTTCTTTGTTTTGCTGACTTTCCCCTGTCGCACAGCTCTTTCTTCCTGCACGCACCCCTTGATGCCCCCAGGTTGCTTTTTAAGGAAGTCAGACAGGTCTGCCGGGACCACTTCATGGCGCGCCGCACACGAGAGCGCCGCCGCATATTCGGTTAGGCGCGTTTTATCGTAACTGGCACCAAAGGTAAGTTTCAGCGCGGGTGTAAAGGGAGCGCGCTTCTGCTGTCTCATGCCGTGCGACCGCAGGAATTCTTTGTAAACCGCCGGGTCCCGGGCCGCCGCAATATGTAGCCGGTAGGCCTGCGCAAGAGCTAAATACAATCCTTCGCGCGTACCAATGCCCGGGTGAACCACAGTTCCCCCCGCTTCCACACAATCAGCCGCCAGCAATGCCAAGGCCGCGGCATTCTCGGAACTTGGATTTAACGTTTTTGCTGGCTCTCGCTGTGATGTTGCCTGTTGTGGCGGCGTGGTGGTGGATTTCTGCCTGTGGTTAACCACAAGCATGATAATATCTGCAAACTCCCCGCGCGCGCTGAACGGCAAGAAAGTACCCCGGCACTCTATTGGCTCATCGACAAATTCAAATTCCGCGGCTTCCTGCCTGCCTTGCGGTGTCGATAACCGTTGCTGTAATGCTCTTGAAAATGAGGTCGACGGGCCGTCATACAGACGAGTCCCCGGCGCGAGAACACCGCCCAAGAGAATCGTCAGTTCAGTACCGCAGTAGCGAACTATTATGCCACTGCCGTGGTATTCCAGCAGCAGGCAATTTTGCTTGAACGGTGTTAGCCCCTCTGGGGTAAGGTTTTCAAACTGAGGAAGTTGTTGGTCCGCACTCAACCCGTGCCAATAGTCGAAAGCGCGCAAATGCATGCGTCTTTCCAGAACACCGTCAGATTTGAGAGGACGGCTAATTTGGTCGCGAAGAACAAAGTCGTCTTCTTCGCGCACAGCGGGTGCGTTCTCAATGGGCGCAGTGCCCTTATTTGTTTGGTCTTCGATGCTCATCGTATGAACTACAAAGGGTTGCTCTCGTCTTTAATGCCGACGGGCATAGGTTCTCTCGTGCCGACTATGGCACCAGCGTCAACCTCCCGCAAGCCGATTCCCATCGAATTAGACAACTTTAATGTGGATAAATAGTTAACATGAAAAGAAGCGCCTTGGGCTTGACAGCGGCGACTGCAAGGGCAACCTTCAGAAAGGGTGGGGAAATGCTAGGCTGGCCTATTGTACCAGCCAGAATAATCAATCGCAGGGGAGAGCAGGCACATGCCGATCAAACAATGGAATAGCCTGACACAAATGTTCTTCGACCAAGCCACCACGCTTGGAGGCAAACCATTGCTGTTTTCGAAACAATCCGGCAATTGGCAGTCGGTCAGCTGGAAACATGTCGCCGAAAAAGTCACTCAGTTTGGTACCGCCCTCCGCGCGATGGGTGTCGTGGCCGGGGACCGGGTTGTCATCGTCAGTGAAAACCGCCCTGAATGGATGATTGCCGATTTTGCCATCATGTCGATCGGCGCTGTTTCCGTACCCACCTACACCACCAATACGGTGCGGGACCATTTGCATATAATCGAGAACAGCGGGGCAAAAGCCGCTGTTGTTTCAACCAAAAATCTGGCGCGCACTTTCTTGCGAGCAGCACATCAATGCGACGAGCTTCAGCATACCATTATTATGCAGCCTTATACTGTTGAACAGCAGCTGAATGTAACAATTTACAACTGGGACAGTGTTATCAACGCACAGCAGCCAGACATTGAAGGGTTTCAAGCCGGTTGCGTCGATGTTACCCGCGACGATATTGCCTGCCTGATTTATACCAGTGGTACTGGCGGCGCGCCCAAAGGGGTTATGCTCCATCACGGATCGATACTGCACAACTGTGACGGCGCGTCAGACATTATCGAGCGGCTGGGGTTGGACGGTAATGCCTTCCTTTCCTTTTTGCCGTTAAGTCACGCCTACGAACACACGGCGGGGCTTTGCTGGCCGCTGGCTATCGGTGCTGAAATCTGGTACGCGGAAAGCATTGAAAAACTGGCTGCAAATATGGCGGAGGCCAAGCCGACCATTATGGTTGTGGTGCCGCGCCTGTTTGAAATGCTGCGCACTCGCATTTCTCGCACCATACAAAGCGAAGGCGGGATGAAGGCCAAGATGTTTGATCTGGCAATTGCTCTGGGCACCAAGCGGCTGCAACACGGTCAGCCATTATCGTTCAAAGAAAAATTGCAAGACTGGTTTTTGTCGAGGACAGTACGGCGAAAAGTCCAGAAGCAGTTTGGCGGGCGTCTGAAGGCATTGGTTTCTGGTGGTGCGCCGCTGTCACCCGATGTGGGGTATTTTTTCTCCTCGCTGGGTCTGCCGTTGCTGCAGGGTTACGGACAAACCGAAGCGGGGCCCATCGTTTCGGCCAACCCGCCGTGGGCCACCAAAATGCACACGGTGGGTAAGATCTTTAAGAATATCGACGCAAAAGTTGCCGACGACGGCGAACTTTTGCTCAAGGGCGAGTTGGTTATGAAGGGCTATTGGCGTGATGAAAAAGCGACCAGCGAGGCCATTATAGATGGGTGGCTCCATACCGGCGATATCGGGCAAATCGACGAGGACGGCTATCTGGAGCTGACCGACCGTAAGAAAGATATTATCGTTAACGACAAAGGTGACAATGTTTCGCCGCAGCGCGTGGAAGGCCTGTTGGCGCTGGAGGACGAAATAGCCCAAGCAATGATCTACGGCAACAGCCGGCCCCATATGGTGGCACTGTTGGTGCCGGATGCAGAATGGCTGGTTAGCTGGGCTAAAGAAAACGGCAAGTCAGCGGCGCGGTTAGAGAAACTTGCTGACGATAAAGACCTGCGAAAAGCAATAGATGCTGCGGTTAGCCGTATCAACAAACGTCTGTCGAACATTGAGAAGGTGCGAAAATTCGCTATCGCAACTGAGGCTTTCACCATCGAAAATGAACAAATGACACCAAGCCTGAAACTTCGGCGCCATGTGGTTAAAGAGGTTTATAAGGACACGCTTGACGGTCTTTACTAAGCACTAACTTTCAGACAGCAAAAAGGCCCAGATACACTCCAGGCCTTTTCGTTTATTTGCTCTCTATTTACTCGTACCTAAGCGCCGAAATAGGGTTGGTTTGAGCAACACTGTAAGCCCGACCAGCAACGGTAATCCACGCGATTAGAAGCGCGATAGTGCCCGCCGCCACAGCAACCATTAGAATATAGCTGTCGCCTAGACTGTAACGAAAGCCTTCCAGCCAGTCCGACATGAAATACCATGCCACAGGCCAAGCGATGATGTTTGCGACCAGCACTGGGCGAGAGAATTGCCAAACCAGCAGCTGAACAATATCCCTTATGGTTGCCCCCAGCACTTTACGAATGCCAATTTCCTTAGTGCGCTGTTCGGCGCTAAAGGAGGCCAATCCAAACAGTCCAAGGCAAGCGACCAATACGGCAAGAGCAGAGAAGGCGGCAAATAATTCAGCCTGCCGGTTTTCCTGATCATACTGTGCAGCGACCATATCTGATACAAATTGATGGGCGATGGGTGTCAGGGGCATATGCTCTTTCCACACACGTTCAACATCTGAAATCACACCCGCCACATCGTTGGTTTCAAAACTGATGGTGGCAACCCTGTACCGGGACGGCAACACCCAATACACACTGGCGCGCACCCCAAATTTCACAGACCTAAAATAAACGTCTGGCACAACGCCAACAATCGTGAAATCAAAGGTGCCAGCTCCGCTAAATGCATTGCCTCGAACGACTTTGCCAATCGCCTGATCCGGCGACCCAATACCAAGCATGCTTACCGCAGATTCGTTCAGTACAACGCTCGCTGATCCGATGCGATCCTCGCCTTCAGGAATTGGAATGATTTGGTCGGCACCAAAAGTCTTATCAAAGGTTCGGCCCGCAATTGGTTTGATGCCATAGGCTTCAAAGAAGCCAAACCCGGTAGTATAGATGTTGAGGTTTGTATTGTCAGCATTTGCTTCCGCGTCCTCACCACCGAGCAACCTGAAACCAGTGTTGTTTTGATTGTCTTGGCTCGGCACTTCCGAAGATAAAGTTACGCTGCTAACAGAAGATATTTTTGACAAAGCTGAACGGATCGCTTCAAGTTTCTCTGGTGTCTGAACGGTCCCTAAGTTTGTAAGCGCGAGCTTGCCTTGTGTGTTGTAGCCTAGGTCCATGGTGCGCGCATACACTGTTTGGCCGTAAACAACTGCTGTGCATATTACCAAACCGATCGAGATAGCAAACTGGAAAACCACCAAGGCTGAGCGAAAACTGACCTGCCCAGCGCCATCAGATGATTTATTGGACCCTAGTATTCTGGCCGGCAGGAACCGGGACAAATAAAGCGCTGGATAACTGCCTGAAATAAGCCCAGTCAATACAGCCCCACCCATCAATGTCGCAAGAAGCGGCAAATCGCTGAGCAAGTTCAGCTCCAGCTGCTTGCCGATAGCCGCATTATAAATTGGGAGCACAAGCTCGACGCTGACAATGGCAAAAACCAACGCTGTAAACGCAATAGCAACAGCTTCACTAAGAAACTGAAGCGCAACCTGCGTGCGGGTCGCTCCCATGACTTTTCGCAGCGCCACTTCGCGCGCGCGGTTAGCGGCTTTAGCCGTGGATAAATTCATAAAATTAATCGATGCAATGACAAGAATGAGAATAGCGACCGCAATAAAAGTCGTCACCAATCTCTGGTCACCCATGGGACCCATATCACCAATACTGCCAGCATGCTCGCGGGCGCTAAGGTGAATATCCTCAAACTCCATTATCCGTGGCTTGGAAAACTCGGACGGTTTGCCAGGAATGCGCTCATCGCCTACGAAAATACTTTCGGTATCCAGCCATGTTATCACCCGCTCTTGCAGCTGTTCGGCTGTAGCACCTTCGCGCAGCTTGAAATAGGTGTACACATTCATGCTGGTCCAAGTGTCCAATATGTTGGGAAACGGCGCAAAAATGGCAGGGTCCATAACAATCAACATGTCGATGTTAAGGTGGGATGCTTCGGGAATGTCTTTAATTACGCCTGTAATTTTCAAGGCTGTCGACTCCGGCCCAAGACAACAGCTGATTAGCGTTTCGCCGACAACGTCGGTTCTGCCAAAATATTTCAACGCAATCTCTTCAGTAATGACAAAGTCATTGTTGTTTCGAAACGACGTCTCCGCAGATCCATGGACAAATGGCAGCGCTAAAACATCGAAAAAACTGACGTCAGCAAACGTCATCGTCTCAGTGAAGGCATCTGCGTCTCGGATAATGGTCGTACCGTTGAAAAACAGACGAACGCCGGCCTCTACTTCAGCGCTGGCGTATGTTACAATCGCATCTTTCATGCGCCCAGCCGACCGAACAGTTTCAAAGGGCGGGCGACCCGGTTGATAATAGGCTGAATGTAATCGAACCACTTGCTCGCCCCCCGGCACAAAGGTATCATACGACAATTCTTCGCGTACAAACAGCATGATCAATATGCAGCTCATCAAACCAATGGCGAGACCAAACACATTAATCGCCGTGAACAGTCGGTTTTTAAAAACATGGCCCAGAGCCGTTCTCAAATAATTTCTATACATGGTCTATCTTCCTCTCTTATCGTTGATGGCTCTAACGGCCTCGGCTTTTGTTCGCCGTATAATTCGTGATCCTAATTATTCGTACCGAAGGGCTTTGATCGGATTGGCCCGCGCCACTCTTGCTGCGTTGCCGCCCACCGTTGCCCAGGCAATGGCTAACGCCAATCCGCCTGCAATCATACACAGTGGCACTAACACCCATGTATCAAGCCGGTACGGGAAGCTTTCCAGCCACGCTATCATTCCCCATGCGGCCACTGGCCAAGCGATGAGGTTGGCGACAAGAACCGGTTTTGAAAATTGCCAGACTAAAAGCCGAACAATGTCAAAAACCCGCGCGCCCATAACTTTTCTAATGCCGATTTCGCGGGTGCGGCGTTCCGCGGTGAAAGAGGCAAGGCCGTACAGCCCCATGCAAGCCACAAGAACCGCAAGCGAGGCAAAAGTGCCGAGCATAGTCGCCAGGTTTTGTTCTTGCAGATACTGCCGGGCCATTGCTTCATCAACGAACGAATGGCTAAAAGGGACATCCCCCGCAAGGTCGCGCCACGTCGTTTCAATTTGGATCAGCAGCGCTAAAGGATCGCCAGTGTATCGTACCGTCAAGTTCCTGAAGCCATCTGGAACAAAATAATACATTTCTGGCCGAACAAGTTTACGCAATGATTTAAAATGGGTGTCCGCCACTACACCGATCAGCTCCAGGTTGGCAAAACTGGCGTCTGAACCGGCACTGCCGGTCCGAATTTGAACAATTTTCCCTATAGCATCGTTCGGCGTGCCGAACCCCAGTCGTTTTAGCGCCGCTTCATTGACAATCAAAGTGCCATTTAACACTTCGCCCGGCTTGGCCGTTGAAAAATCAGGGATGCCGTCCTGTGCAAAATCACGGTTGTAATTGCGGCCGGCAATGATCGGAATTTCATAGCTGGGGAAAAAATCTTCGTCCACCAACTGACGCCCAATGAGAATGCTGCCCACTTCCGGGTTGCCGGGAATGCTAACCGACGAATTACTTTCATTGCCATCGGCTGGCGCGTCGGCCGAATAGGCCGCAGCGACAACGCCTGGCAATCGCAAAATTTCATCCTTGAGAATTTGCTGTTTCTCAGCAACGCCGTCACGTGAAACATTTCGAACTATCAGCAGGTTTTCTTTATTAAAACCCGGATCTTTTGAATTGGCATAAACCATCTGCCCAAACACGACGCTGGTCGCGATAATCAGGGCAATAGAAATAGAAAATTGGAGTATTACCAAACCGCTACGCAGCCGTGACGAGCCTTTTGTCTCGGTTGACCTGTTTGCCTTCAGGACATGGGCAGGCCGAAAACCGGAAAGCACCAGCGCAGGATAAAAACCAGCCACCAGGCCAACCAGAGCAACCAGCCCCGCGAACATGGTAAGACCAAACGTGCCTGTATAACTAAAGGTAAGTGTACGGTCGAGAAACTGGCCATAATAGGGTAGCAGCAGTTCAACAAAAACAATGGCCAGCAGCAGACCAGCAGTTGCCAGCAAAACGGACTCGCTGATAAATTGCTGAATAAGTTGCCGCCGTCTGGCACCAAGCACTTTCCGGAGCGCAACTTCACGTGCACGCTGGGTTGATTTAGCGGTCGCCAAATTGGTGAAATTGATGCAGGCAATCAACAGGACAAGCCCGGCAACTGAGGTAAAAATGATAACAGTCTGCTGATCGCCAACCGGTTTCATCTCGCGGCCGCCAGGCGCCTTCAATTGAAGCTCGGTCAACGGCATGGTGCTGTAAGTAACAATATCTGACGCCTTGGTGCCCTCTTCAAACGCACCGGGGGCGATAATTGCAGCATCGGCAAAACTACCAAGCTGAGCATTAACTTTTGAAATATCCGCGCCCGGTTTCAGCGTGAAATACACCCAGTTATTCAATGAAAACCACGTGGAAAACAAATCCGGCTGGTGGGTAAAATCCTGCTCGTCAATCATGGTCAACGCTTGAAAGGAAAGTACCGTGTTGTGGGGCAGGTCACGAAAAACTGCTGCAACCTTATAATCGCGGACCACACCGAAAGTGGTCATGGTCAATATTTTGCCTACTGCGACTTCATCGCCGAAATATTTTTGGGCAAAGCTTTGGTTCAGAGCGATGCTGCTGTTATCACTGAGTGCCACGGCAAGATCACCTTCAACAACTTGCAGGTCAAATATATCAGTGGCTTCAGGGTCGACCCAATGGACCCGTTCGTAGAAGACCTTATTTTGATATTTAACCACTGGCCGCATTTGAGCGAACCGCATAGTATATTCTATTTCTTCAGGAAAATACGCCTTCAACGCTTCCTTTGTTGGGCCTTGCGCGCTGCCGGTTACAAACGGCTGACGGCCGGGCACATTGAAGGTAGTGTGCAAACGATAAATATTGTCTGACTGTGCCCAAAAACGATCAAATGAAAGCTCGTCTCGCACGAAAAGCATGATCAAAATACAGGCGGTCAAACCAATCGCCAGACCAACAATATTGATCAACCCATAAACCTTATTGGCCAGAATATTTCTAAGTGCCGCCTGAACATAATTTTGAAACATCATTGGCTCCCGCCGTTATCTTTTCAATTTTTATTCATACCTCAGTGCCTTGATCGGGTTTGTGCGTGCAACCTTGGCCGCGTTGCCGCCGACCGTCACCCAAGCAACCGCAAGCGTCGTGAAACTTGCAATCAGGCAAAGCGGCAGAAGGTACCAAAAATCCATCCTGTAAGGGAAAGTCTCCAGCCAGCGCATCATCGACCATGCCGCAATCGGCCAAGCAATCAGGTTAGCCAGCAATACTGGTTTCGAGAATTGCCAAACCAAAAGCTGCACGATATCCCGCACGGTGGCCCCCAAGACCTTGCGAATACCAATTTCCTTGATCCGGCGCTCTGCGGTGAAAGATGCCAAGCCAAAAAGTCCCAGACACGCGATTGCAATCGCTAGCCCCGCAAATGTACCCAGTAATACAGCCAGGTGGCGCTCCAGGGTGAAACTTTCAGCGACCAGGTCATCAACAAATTCATATTGAAACGGCAGGGTCGGTGTGAGCGACTTCCAGAGCGTGCCGATACGCTGTACCAACGCTGTAGGGTCGCCGTCAAAGCGTGCAACCAGGCTACCGCGGTAGCCATCTTGCTCAAGATAATATCCTTCCGCATGCTTCTCTGTGCGCAACTGGTGAAACAGCATGTCAGCTACTACACCGATAATCTCAAGGTCGGCATAGATAGGTTGGCCGTCCACGCGGCCTACAGCAACACGAACAGCCTTGCCGAGCGCCTGCTCTGGTGTCCCGTAGCCAATTTTAACAATGGCAGCCTTGTTCAAGACAACCGTGCCCTGTAGCAAATCGCCTGATTTGGCGCCGCCAACAGACGGCAGTCCATCAGCAGAGCGCGCCCTATCATAGGTGCGGCCAGCCAGCAGCGGTATTTGGAAAGTGTTGAAAAAGTCATGGTCAACAAGCTGGTTGGCCAGCGAAATTCCGCCTGATGCTTCATTCGGAATTTTTACCGTGCGGTTAACACCAAAATTACCAACCGGCCTGAAACCTGAAAGTGATACGCTTGTCACTTCTGGCATACGCGCTACTTCATCGCGCAGTGTCTCTTTAATGTCTGCCGCACCGTCCCGACCGATATTCAAAACACTCAGCAGATTGTTTTTGTTGTAGCCAATATCCATATTGGTCGAATAGTGCATCTGGCCGTAAATCACACTGGTCGCAACAATCAACCCGATAGAAATAGCGAACTGAAAAACAACAAGTGCCTGGCGCAATGACACCGAACCCGTGGTCTCGGCAGATTTGTTCGCTTTCAATACATATGCTGGCTTGGACCCGGTAATAACAAGCGCCGGGTATATGCCCGCGAGGGTGCCGACCCCAAGAACAAGCGCGGCCAGTGTCTGCCACAGGGTGGCATCGGCGTAATCAAGCATCAATTCTTTACCAAGGAATTCAGCGAAGGTTGGCAATATCAATTCAACCATCACCAACCCCAGCATCAAAGATACCAACACAAGCAATATAGACTCGCCCAAATACTGCGCAATTAGCTGAGCACGGCGAGCGCCCAGTACCTTGCGGAGCGCAACTTCGCGCGCCCTCTTTGTTGCCTTCGCTGTCGAAAGATTGATGAAGTTGATGCAGGCAACAAGTAGGATTAGGCCGGCAATCGTGATGAAGGTCATAACTTTAACGATATCGCCGGCAGGCTTCATGAGCGCGCGGGCTTTTGCTTCTAACTGTATCTCAGTTATTTTCTGGACCGAAAAATTCCAAAAATCGCTGGCGCTTGCACCTTTTTCAGTCGTCACATAGGCCGGAACCTCGATATTCTCGTTCACAAACCGTTTCATTTGCCCATTAAGATAGTCCGCGTCGACACCCGGCTGCAACTTGAGATAAGTCCAGCCGTTGGCGCTATACCAATCCTGAAACTCCCAGGCGTACCCTTCAAAATCAGTTTCATCGATCATCACAAGTGCCTGAAAATCGAGCGTTGTGTTTTGAGGCAGATCTTTGAAAACTGCTGCGATACGGTAGTCGCGCTTGATCTCATAAAGGCTGAGTTCAATCGTTTGACCGACTGGATTATCGTCGCCAAAATATTTCTTCGCCATTGATTGGCTGAGCGCGATGCTCGCATTGTCACCAAGCGCAAGCTTCAGGTCACCCGCAACCACATCAAAGTTAAAAACATCAAGCAGTTCAGTGTCAGCCCAGTGGATGGTTTCGGCAAAAACATCCCCGTCGTGCCCAACAATCGTGCGCATGCGATTAATGCGCGCCGACGCCGCGATTTCCTCAGGAAAATAGAGCGACAAGGCGTCTTTTGCGCGCCCCGAAACCCGCGCTGACGTAACTGGTGCACTGCCTGGGAAGCTGAAAGTAGTGTTGACTTGGTAGATATTTTCGGCGTTCTGCCACTGGGTGTCGTAGGAAAACTCGTCGCGCACAAACAGCATGATCAGAACACATGCCGCAAGACCAACGGCCAGCCCAAAAATATTGATAAAGGCATAAACCTTGTTAGCCAGAATATTTCTGATAGCAATCATGAGGTAATTTTTCAGCACTGCTCGCTCCTGCGGCCATCTACTTTATTCATAACGAAGGGCCTGAATTGGATTTGAGCGCGCCACCGATGCTGCGTGCATGGCGACAATGCCCCAAGCTGCAACCACACCAATCATTCCGGCAATAGCGATGATGCCAACCGGCAGTCCAATACGATCTGAGAAGAAATCCAGATATAAATCCATGCTGAAATAGGCGAGCGGCAGCGCGACAAGCAAAGCCCACAACACCGGCTTGGAAAACTGCCAAATTAACAGGCGCACCACTTGTGGGACACTTGCACCCATTATCTTGCGAATGCCGATCTCTTTAGTGCGCTGTTCGGCCATAAAGGCTGCCAGCCCAAACAATCCAATCAGCGCAAGCGACAAAGCAAGGACGGCAAACGCGGCTAGCGCAATATTAATCGACCGGTATATCGTATAGACATCTTCAAAAGCTTCGTTGAGAAACTTGCTTTGCATGGGATAGTTTGGAATTACCCGGTCCCAAACCACCTCCATGTCTTGCAGCGTTTGCTGCACATCTACCGGTTTAAACCGAACCGCTCCGACACGCTGGCCGCTTTCAACCCTAAAAGTGAATGGTTTTAACTTATTGTGAAACCCGAGGAAGTTCTGATTTTCAACCACGCCAACAATGGTGAGTTGAATAGAACCTTCGTCCAATATCTGGTGAAATGACTGGCCAATAGCTGCATCAGGCGAAGCAAATCCAAGTTGATCCACTGCCAATTCATTAACCAGAACATTGGCTTGCTGGGCTCCCTCGACAGGGCCATCAAAGGCAACATCACGCGACACATTACGCCCCGCGATTAAGGCCACATCCAAGGTCGATAAAAATTCATAATCAATTCTGAGCCTATTCATAGAGAAGCCCGTGGCCTCATCGCCCGGATTAATATTTGCTTCAAACGAGCTATTGTTTTGCTCAAAAGGCACCTGCGACATAAACGAAACATTCTCAACATTTGGCAGTCGCACTAACTCGTTTCGAAGCGTGTCAGTTTGCTGTGCAATCTCCTCAACGTCCAGGCGTTCCAGCACCAAAATCTGGTCGGTTGGGAACAGATCAATCGTCTGCTTCACTTTTTGGTTTTGGAAATACATCACCATCACCATCGCCAGCATAAAAATGGCGATAACAAATTGAAGCCCTATCATTGTGGCACGCACAATCGATGTACGCGCGCCGCCGCTATTGCCGTCTTTCAGGCTATCAATTGGTGTGGTTCGCGTAATCAGGTAGGCCGGATAACCGCCTGAGATCAGCCCAACAGCAAGTGTGGTTAGGGCGAGCCATGGCAATATTGACAGGTGGTTAAGTGTCACCACCTTGCCCAGGCTTTGGTTGAAGAAGGGAACAATCAATTCAAGAAGAACAAGGGCTATCATCAAAGCAATTAACGCAACGATCAGACTTTCAGTCAAAAACTGGATCAAAAGCTGTCTGCGCCCGGCGCCCAGTGTGCGCCGAAGCCCCACTTCGCGGGCGCGACCCATGTTTTGAGCTGTCGCAAGATTGGTATAGTTCACGCAGGCAACCACAAGCACCAGCATAGCCAAGATCGAAATACTGTCGATCACAGGTAAGCCGATCGCTTCCCAAAAAGCCGTATTTGCTTGGGTAAGGGGTTCCAGCGTGACGCCAATGATAAATTCTTTGCTGTCTTCTGCAAAATGTTGCTCGTATGTAGTCTCTAAACTTGTCTCCAGCTCAGCAACATCATGATTGGGCGGTGCCAGCAGATACATGCGATTGCCGAGAGAGATGTTCCCCCAGTCTATGGCCGGGTCATAATCGATAAGTTTTTTCAAGGCCAACATCGGTGCCAACACCGTCATATCGTCCTCACCCAAAACAGAAGAATTGAAATGGGTGTTCGCTGGCAAGTCTTCCACCACAGCGGCGACAGTTAAGCTGTTCTGATGGTCCAGTAAAATGGTCCGCCCCATGACGTCAACGTCGCCGAAAAACTTTTCGGCAGCTGACCGGGTAAAAATAACAGAAGATGGATCATTAAGGGCTGAAGCGTCGCCGGTAATATACTCCAGATCAAATATCTTGGTGAAATCGGCGTCAGCGAAACGAATTTCCTGATAATAATCATCATCGCCGATAGTGACCAGAAATTCCTGGCGTTTTATCCGCGCCATTGCCTCCAGCTGGGGCATGCCTGTTTTCAAAAATTCCCCAAAAGCAGCGTATGTGGTATCGGCTCTTTTTATGCCGATATTGGCTGCTGGTGAAAAAATTGAATTTATCGTATAAATACGGTCCGTATTGGCAAAATTCCTATCGTGATTTCTCTCATAATCAACAAGTACCGATCCAAAAACATAGACAGTCAGGCCAATGGCCAAACCGATAATATTGATGAAGGCGTATAAGCGGTTTTTCAGAATATTTCTAAGCGCAATTATGATGTAGTTTTTAAGCATCCTCGCATCCTCTGCTCTATTATATTTTTATTGAGCGTTAGTACCGTCGTGACCCATTTTTGGGTTCTGTCGTTATCTTTTTGTCTAATTAAACAGCAGCCCTCAGGTTTTCGGTTACAACATGCCCGTCAAACAGGTTGATTGTGCGGCGTGCGTAATCGGCGTGGGCCGGGCTGTGGGTTACCATTACAATGGTAGTGCCTTCGGCGTTCAGCGACTGGAGCATCTCCATCACTTCCTGACCGTGGGCACTGTCCAGGTTCCCGGTTGGCTCATCCGCAAGGATCATGGCTTGATCGCCGACAACAGCGCGGGCCACAGCAACACGTTGTTGCTGACCGCCAGAAAGCTGGCTTGGCATATGCTTGGCACGGTGGGCAATTCCCACTTTGTCCATAACCTTGGCAACCCGTTCGCGCCGAACGGCGGCTGGGATGTTGTGGTACAGCAATGCTAGTTCAATATTTTCTTCAACGGTCAATTCGTCGATCAAGTTGAAAGACTGGAAAATGAAGCCGATATTTTGTTTTCTGATGTTGGACAATTTTGATTCCGGATACCCGGCAACATTTTCGCCCATGAAAATATAGTCACCGTCGGAGGGGCTATCGAGCATCCCGACGATATTCAAAAGTGTTGATTTTCCGCATCCAGACGGGCCCATGATCGCAACGAACTCGCCGCTTTCTATTTCGATATTAACATTATCTAGTGCCACGGTTTCAACCTCGTCGGTCCGATAAAACTTAGAGAGATTGTGCAACTTCAGCATGCCGTGTTCCTTTCTTTATTTTTTTAATTTATACTCTGCTTTTTACTGTTCGCAGAGCGTTCCTTTTGTCGTGTCCCGAGCCAAATTTTTAACTTGGAGATTAGTCGTCACCGGACAATCGCAACCTGTCCATTTCAACAAAACTACTGTAAGGTGACGTTACAACGCGTTCCCCGATTTCCAGTCCTTCCAGAACTTCGATGAAGCGCGAATTGCGGCGCCCAAGGCGAACTGTTCGCTTAACAGCCTGCGCGCCGTCTTCGGTGACAACAAAAACCCAGTTGCCGCCAGTATCCTGATAAAAAGCACCATTGGGTATAAGGGCCGCCTTGGTGGCATCACCGAGCGTTAGTTTGGTTTGCAGGGTTTGCCCGCGGCGTATGTCGGCGGGCTGCGTGTCTGCAAAAACAAAATCAACTTCAAACTGACCGTTAGTTACCTGCGGGTATATTTTCGCAATTGTCATGCGGTAGCTGATGCCGCCGCGTTCAAACACTGCCTCCTGGCCAATATCGACACGCCCCAAATAAAATTCATCGATATTAGCAGTGAGTTTGTAATTATCAGGGTCATCAATTTGACCCAACCGATTACCGCGCGGAATATTCTCGCCGACTTCGACATTGAAACCAGACAGTTTGCCGTCCACAGGTGCGCGTACATTCAGGTTATCAAGGTTTTTGCGAGCAGCAACGAGGCTTTCTTCAAGCCGTACTGCAGCTTCGCGCAAGAAAACTAGCTGGCTCTCTTGCAGGCGCGCGTCCGTCGCTTGGCTTTCCAGCGTCAATTCCCGGCGGTTAATATTATATTCCAGATTATCTTCACTATCTTCGAGCTGACGCGTCGGAATAGCGTTGGTTTTCACCAACTCCCGCTCACGTTCCACTTTACGCGTCAAAGTTTTGATCTGATAATTGAAATCCACCAAATTACGCTTGTGGCCCAGGCGATTTTGCTCGAGCTGCAATTCCTGCGACCTCATATTGTTCAGTTGCTCGGTTACACGGGTTTCGTTGGCGGTGAAACTAACTTGCAGATTGCTGTTAGACAGCTCGACGATCAGATCGCCCTTTTTGAGCATGGTGCCATCCTCAACGAGGATACGCTCAACCCGGCCACCTTCTATTGCATCAAGAAAAAGCGTTTTCAGCGGCGTCACACGGCCTCGAACCGGAATAAAATCTTCAAAGGTACCCTCGGTGACTGGGGATATGACAATGCGGCTTTCGTTAACCCTGAAGGTGCGCCCGCCAGCTGCGTCGTTCACCAACATCCAAACCACGCCTGCAAGGGCAAGAATAGCCACCGCAATACCTGCGGTTTTCCAGGGTGTTTTTTTCTTTTCCACCTTCCGGTCCATGCCAGCACCGGACGCTGCCCGGTCAGTCCCTGCCGTCTTGCCTCCGTACATGGAAATAGGCGTCCCAGATGTTTGTTTATTTTCCATCGCTATGTAGTCTTCCGTTTTTCGCTTTTTGATAGCGCTTTTATTGTCCCATTAGGAGCAAAGGCTATGCCAACTATTAAACTATTGATTTATATAAGCTTTATGTAAAGCTGTCCGATTTTGAACATTATTTCCTGTACGATTTCGAACACTTTGTGTACGGTTTCGAACAGGCCCCTAATCACCATACAGGACATTCGATGCTTCAGCAAAACGGCTCAATTCTAATTGTAGACGACGATGAGGATATCCTTGTTGCGGTAAAACTGCTGCTTAAACGCCATTTCGATACCGTCATTACATGTAGCAACCCCGAAGATATACCCGTGCTGATGAAGGCCCATTTGTTCGACGCTATCTTGCTCGATATGAATTTTGGGCCCGGCGAATCCTCTGGGAAACAGGGCTTCCATTGGTTGGGGCAAATTTTGGCGATCGACCCACGAGCGATTGTTATCATGATCACAGCTCACGGCGGCGTTAATGTTGCGGTGGAAGCCATGAAACAAGGGGCGACCGACTTTGTAGCAAAGCCCTGGCAAAATGAAAAACTGGTTGCCACGCTTTCCACCAGTGTGAAATTGAGGCGTAGCCGAAGCGAAGCCGATAAACTGAAAAAAACCAATAAGGCGCTAGCCGCTGTTGCCAGCGAACCAAAGCAACCCATACTGGGCAACAGCCCGGCCATTGCTGAGGTCCTGTCGATCATCGCGCGCACCGCCCCCACAGACGCCAATGTTCTCATCCTGGGAGAAAATGGTACCGGTAAAGAACTGGTTGCCCGCGAACTTCATCGCTTATCCAAACGATCCGAAAATATTTTCATGTCCGTTGATTTGGGTGCGGTACCCGAAAGCTTGTTCGAGTCGGAGTTATTTGGTCACAAAAAGGGGTCTTTTACCGATGCACGTGAAGATCGGATCGGACGCCTTCAGGCGGCAGAGGGCGGCACGTTATTTCTTGACGAAATTGGCAACCTGCCGCTGCATCTGCAAGCAAAATTATTGACCGTCCTGGAGGCGCGGGAAGTAGTCCCGGTGGGCTCAAGAACACCGGTCGCCATTGATATTCGCGTGATTGCGGCCACGAATGTTGCTCTTAATAAATTGAAAGACGAAGACATTTTTCGCCAGGACCTGTTGTTCCGACTAAACACGGTTGAAGTCCACGTACCACCGCTTCGCGACAGACGACAGGACATAGCGGAAATCGCCCGACATTACAGCGAACTCTATTGCCGTAAATACGATAAACCTGAAAAAGAATTTACCCCTGAGGCACTGTTTGCGATGACAAATTATAGCTGGCCCGGCAATGTAAGAGCGCTGCGCCACTCCATTGAGCGGGCGGTTATTCTGTCGGACAGCGGCGCGTACACGGCTCTTGATTTTCAAATGGACTCGTCTGTCAGTAACACTCCGCAATCTGGTGCATTATTGCCTCAAGACGGCGATCATACCGCGGCAAGCTCGGCAGACCCCAATGACCTGAATTTGGAAAGAATAGAAAAAAGCGCAATTGCCGGTGCGCTGAAAAAACACCGGTATAATATCAGTCATGCAGCAAAGGAACTGGGGATTACCCGGGCGGCACTGTATCGCAGGATGGAAAAACATGGGCTTTAAACGTTTCAGCGTCTTGCTGGCCGGCAGGCTTGTGATAATAATGCTCACGCTTATGGGCCTGAGCTATCTGTTTTCTGTTCCGGGTTACCACGCAGCGACATTTCTAACATTCTGCATCCTGGTGTTTCTTGCAGCCGAGGTTTTTCAATTTGTTAAGCGGACAAACGCAGAAATTTCCCGGTTTCTGGATGCTGCTCGCTATGCCGATTTCAGCCAACGTTTTCGCATGCATGATTTGGGCGCAGGTTTTGGGGAGCTGGGCGAAACCTTCACCGATATTTTACGGCGCTTTCAGGAAGTTCGGGCAACAAAAGAGAAGGAACTGCGCCACTTGAAAGCACTGATCGAACATGTGCCGGTTCCGCTTTTATCTCTGCATTCTGACGGCGCGCTAAATGTTTGGAACAACGCAGCAAGAAGGCTATTTGGTACAACACCAGCAACCCACCTGAGCCATCTCGCGCAGTTTGGCACCAGCTTTCAAAAAGAGGTCGCTACCATAGAACCCGGCGAAAGACGCTTGGTCGCTTTTGACGCCGACGGTGTAGAGCAGCAGATGATGCTGGCCGCGACAAAAATTATCATTGATAGCAAACCCGAAAAACTGTTTAGCCTTCAAAATATCCAGTCCGAGCTGGACATCGCTCAGCTTCAAGCCTGGCAAGATCTGGTCAGGGTGTTAACGCACGAAATTATGAATTCGATAACACCGGTGGCGTCGCTTGCTAAAACCGCCGTTGACCTGGTTGATGATGCGGCAGCCAAAGTAAAAAATAACCCTGAGGTTGTTGCAGAGCTGGCTGATGTAAAAGATGCAGTCAACACGGTGGCCCGTCGCTCTGACCGGCTCAGCCAGTTTGTCTCCAGCTATCGCAGCCTAACCCGCTTGCCGCCGCCCGAGCGCACGCTGGTTCGCCTGCAGGAACTTTTCGAAAATATGGAACGGCTTTTCCGCGAAGAATGGCAAGCAGAAGGCATTACACTGCACACCTCGGTTGAACCCGCCGCCCTTGATGTCTCCGCTGACAGCGATATGCTCGAGCAAATCCTTATCAACATGCTCAAAAATGCTGGCCAAGCTCTTGCTGGAAAAGAAGACGGCTGTGTGTGGTTGTTTGCTCGCCTGAATAAACGCGGCAGGGTAGCAATAGAAGTGGCAGACAATGGGCCGGGCATCCCAGCCGATATAGCCAAACAAATATTTGTACCTTTTTTCACCACCAAACGGTCCGGCAGTGGTGTTGGCCTTGCTCTTACGCGTCAGGTGATGATCTCCCACGGCGGGGCGGTTAGCCTGTCGGAGCGTGACGGCGGCGGAGCTGCTTTCTCGCTGACGTTTTAGGCGCGAAGAACCTGCTCGGAAATCACTGCGGAAATCACTGTGAAAATCACTGTGAAAATCACTGGGCCTGCATGCCGCAATAACGGCCTGTTTCCTTGATCATACGAGTAGTTATGGAGGTATTGAAACGCGACACACCAGGTAAGCTGCTAAGCTCCCGCCTCAAAAGATCGTCAAGCGCCGACATATCCGGCGCCAAAACCTCCAAGACATAATCATATTCGCCGGTCACTGCATGACAGCATCTTACTGCACGGTGTTGGATGATGGCATCCTCAAATACCTGGTAACGGTCAAACGATACGACCACATGCACCAATGCCCGAATGCCAAGACCGAGAGCCTGCGGAGATATCCGCGCGCTATACCCTTCGATTGCACCAGATGCTTCCAGCTCTTTCACACGGCTCCAGCACGGCGTTTTGCTCAGGCCTACTTTTTCACCCAAAATAGTGAAGGAAATCCTGCCGTCACCTTCCAGAGCCGTCAAAATTTTTAGATCAATCAAGTCCATTATCGTTCCTAAAAATGACCAATTTACAGATCATTGTCCTTTATATATGGCAATTATAGGAATAAAAAGAACAATGTTCGTGTCAGTAAAGCCTATAGTCCTATTTGAAATTTGGCTAATGAGGAATGAAAATGGACCGCGAAGAATATTACGACCGGATCGAAAATCCTGAAATGCTCGATTACGGTGTCTACTTAAAGTGCGACCAATTACTCACCTGCCAAAAGCCGCTTGACGAGCTGTGCAATGCCGACGAACTCCAGTTTCAGATCGTGCATCAAGTGGAAGAGCTATGGATGAAGTTGATGACCTTCACCCTGGTTGATGTGATCGACTTCCTGCAACAGGGCGAAACCCACAGAGTGTTGACCTTGATGGGACGCGTGAGCGCACTGCAGCGTCTGATGACCAACCAATTGGATATTCTGGAGACGATGTCGCCCAAGGAATATCAGCAAATTAGGTTGCAACTGGGAAATGGTAGCGGCCAAGAATCGCCGGGTTTTCGTATGCTGCTGAAAATGCCGCCGGATATGTGGAAGGCCTACACGGAAACCTACCTAACGCCGGACAAACTGACGATCGCCGATATTTATGACGAGAAATATTGCCATGATGGCCGTTATGCCATCGCAGAAGCACTGATTGAATTCGACGAGCAGTTCCAAAAGTTTCGCTGGAACCATTTGTTTTTAATTCATCGCTCGATAGGGCTTAGTTCCAAGTCCCTGAAAGGGCGGCCGGTCGACCTATTGCAATCAGGTGCGAAACACCGTTTTTTCCCCGATTTGTGGGATATTCGCAGCGCGATGACCGACAAATGGGGCGGCACTTATGGGATTGTTCGAGAGCCAATTCACAAAAAAACAGCTGGTAAGTAACAGCGGCGGTCAAAACAAACTAAATGTTAATCTGCCTTTGAAGGTTCGGCGTATTTAAGGCCCGCTGCATTGAGACCTGCGCGGGCACACTCGGCGTCTTCAAAACCTCGCGCACCAGACACACCGACGCCGCCAATATGCACGCCGCCAGATGTGAAAATGGCTTCGCCACCTTCAAAAACTGCGATGTTTGGCGCATGGCCGATTGCCGGGAATGTTCGCGCACTTTCAGCAGCGCCTTTGGTTGGCCGCGGAAAGGCTGCGGCGGCGTTGGCCTTCCACTGTGCAATATCAATCGATCCCAGCTGCGCGCCATCCATACGCAGAAATGCCATCAGATTTTTGCCTTGGTCAAGAACTGCGATATTTAACCTCCAACCCTTTTTTCGGGCGAACACTTCGCAGCCAGCTACAATTGCCTTAGCTGACGCCGTGGTGAGCGCCGGCCGCATTTCCTGTGCTGATGTCGGCACCATTCCTGCGTTGACAATACCTGCCAATACCAAAAATACTTTTATCGTTTTTCGCGACATAATTTCCTCCCAAACAGTCTAAAAAATAGATACCTTATCCCATTATGGTGCCAGACACCCCAATACAGCAAGGTTTGCATTGTTAACCGGAAATGCTTTTGGGGACACCCTTTAGCATAGAGCGGTCATCGGTCGGCGGGTTTGGCCAAGGCATCACAAACATTAACCAACAAAACCGTACGGTTCCGGCCAATGCTTGCCGCGCTTTTTATCGTCGAAAAAGCTACCCTGCACCCATCATCGCTTACGTCGGCCTGGTCGGGATATCCTTCCCATATTTTTTTGGGCTTGTCTTCTCCTGACCAGCCAAACCAATAGAGGCCGCCGGGCCGTTGTCTAACTGGCGTATACCGGCTTTTCATCAGCCGGATTATACCGACTTTTGTGATGAGCGTCTGGGTTTTGCTGCGCTCACCTGGGATCAAGGGAAGATCTGTTACTTCAATCTCCGGTGCTGGTCCGCCCAATTTCAATAGGGAAACCCCCAAAAGATTCCGGTTCATCTCCTCGCCTTCCGCTGACACATAGGAAACTGGGCAGGCAGCCATGTGGATGGCATCCAGAAAAGGAATAAACTTCATACATTTCAGAGGATACTGATTGTCCGAAACCCACATAGCGTTTGCATCCTTTGTTGCATAATGAAATGTACCCGCCGCGGTCGACTGCAAAAACCCGCGCGCTTCGCCCAGTCTAACTGTTGTTGCGGCTTCATAGCTTGCTTGTTTCACTTCATCAGCGTGTCGCCATTTACACGTCAGAGAGCTCTGGCTCCAATTTGCGAACTCAGCGCCAATGGCCCGCGCGCGCTGAAAGCCGCCAGTTGAAACCCCGCGGCCATAATATTGGTGGGAATATTGCTGCAACTCCTGACCCAGCAAGCCCGCCTTATAGAGTAGTGCTTTTGGAGCATCCGCATCTTTATTGGAGCCGCGACCTGGTGTTTTCGGTGCCCTAATTCTGTATGAAACAAAATCACTGGCAAGACACAGGTTTGGTCCGCCGACATCAGTCTCGAGTGTGTGCAAAATACCCTTGTTCCAAACAAGCAAGCGGCTTGCTTTTCTGGGCACTGCTTCCGTCATGACCAACCCCTGCGAATGCGACCAAAGCAGGTTGGTGATGCTTCGCCTTGACGTAACAACCGTGGGGACAATAGCTGGCACCAAAGACGTTATGTGGTCTTCCATTGGTTGCTTCAACTGCTGAAACATTTCTCGGGTATCGCTCATCAATTTTGCATAACGCACTGCCATTTGATCGTGAGGCACCAGCCAAGAAACAGAGCCTTCACCGGCGGTTTTGTCGCCAGTACTGGCTTGGCCGGTTTTTTTATCTGTGCCAATTCTTGGGTCGGTTTCAGATCCAGTACCCAGCTCTCTGCTGCGCGAACAAATCCACCACGGCGACGCCTGGCTGGCGAGCAGGTCAGACCGTGTAAGAACTTGCTCACCGATCTCGCCTGCCACATTGGGGTTAACGCGGATATATTTAGCTACCGTTCTTGCCCTGGCTGGCAAATAGGCCACCGCTTCAACTGCGCTGGTGTCGGCGCATAGTTCAGCATCCATACTTGCCCGGATATAGCCCAGCCAATACCATTCAATCGCCGCCCTGACGTCCGCTGAAAAGGTTCGTTCAGCCAAATCAAACAAATAAGGCGGCGGCAAATGGTTATACTGTCTCGCTAATTCCTGTCGGAGAGGAATATCCTCGGGCGGTGCGGTTTCCAATCGCCGTTCAAGCCTTTTTAGATCTTCGGAAACGGTCAAATCTGTGGAAACTGAAAAACTGCGGTCTATGGCGCTAAAGCTTCTAAATGTTTGCGGTTCTGCGCCCTGCAAACTCGAGGCAATCGACAACACCAAACCAACTGCTAGTAATAATTTCAACCGCATACAGCGCTCCAGGACCCCAAAATTGATTATAGACATTCAACTGCAAGCCAACAACCCAGTGTAAAGTAGGCTAATTAACAATTAATTGGCCAGTTGGCCCGTTTAAAGGAATTGGCCTACACTGCAGTATGGGTTATTGCTAAAACAGCTTCAACTGCGGACAATATAATGGCTCTTTTCGGAAAATCAGACCCCGGCGCATCAGACCCCGGCGCATCAAACTCTGGCGCATCAAACTCTGGCGCATCAGACTCTGGCGCATCAGATCCAAGCGTAACAAATCCCGGCGCAGATGAGCCCTCTAAGCTCGACCTGGACGTTGCCAATGCTTTTGTCAAAATGGGCACACGTGACAGCAATGCACCGGTTAAGAACGGTCTCGCCAAGGAAACACTGATATCTTTATTATATCAGCAGGCGGACCTTCTCGCTAAACAGGGGCAGCAAAAGCAATCCTCCACGTTATTTGAATTTGCCATGCACTTGTCAGAAACCAAACTGGAAGATGCCAAAACCGAGCAAGGGTTCGCCGATTTGGAGCGGCAGGCTCGATATCTGATGACCAATGGTCGTTTTGCGTTGGCGGTTAAAATATTTGAATCGCTCGCGGCAGCTGCCCCAGAAAACCAGGAGGTTCATCTGAATCTGGCCAGCATATTCCATGCACTGAACCGACAAGATGATGCCCGAAAATTACTAGTTAGCTTCTTTGCCCAGTGTCCCACCGAGTTTATAGCGGCGGACGATAGCGCCCGGAAAAAAGGCACCCTTTTGGTCGTCTCTGGCTTTGACAAAACCTATTATAAAATTGGCACACGAGAAAACGGCACGTTCCAGCGATACAGACGCGGTGGGCACTTTATGCTCAAACACCTGATCAATACCGACCCATACGACCAGTATGCCTACACGATTTCGTCCGACAACATTAGCCGGTCTGCCCCCGACGTGCAGTATGACCTTCTGCTAAATACAATTGCTGATGCCGACACCGAGTATAACTCGCTGAAGTCACTTGAGGTCTACACCAACGAACATCCGGTCGCACCGATTGTAAATCACCCGTCCAATGTTTTGAAAACTACGCGAGACCAAAACTACCAGCGACTGAACGGCCTTCCCGGAATCCGGTTCCCAAAAACCCAACGGTTTTTTGTCGGCGACAAGTCGGTGCAAACTATTATGGATGAAATCGAAGCAGCGGCCTTTGCCTTCCCCTTGATCATTCGGGAAACCGGCACCCATACGGCCGTCTCTACCTTGCTGGCATACCAGAAAAGTGAATTGGAGGCATATTTAGCTGATGTCTCTGGCGACAGCATTTATGTGATCGAGTTTATTGAGAATGCATCAGCCGAAGGCCACTATACTAAAATGCGCTTCTTTGCCATCGACGGGCAATTATACCCTGTCGTTCGACATGTGGATAAGGTCTGGAACGTTCACGGCGGCAATCGCAAAACCTTCATGAAGAACTACGCGTGGATGGTCGAAAAAGAGAAGCAGTTCCTGTCCGACCCCGCATCGGTGATCGGGGAAGATACATTTGCTCTTTTACAAAAGCTTCCCGATTTTGTCGGCCTCGAGTTTTTCGGCTTTGACTTTACCATTTTGGGTGATGGTACCGTTTTGATTTTTGAGCTAAATCCGGCGATGCGTCATAGTTTCAGCCATGCAAAAAATTCACCCTACATGCGCCCACACTTGCAGAAAATTTCCGATGCTTTTCAGGCGATGGTTGACCGAAAAATTGCCGCCACCTAAATCGGAGGTAACTCCTCTAACGCCCTAACGCCTTTTTCAAAAACGTCGTTACTGGAGCATAAAATCAGTCGAATACAGTCGGCAGAGGTTGGTCCGTAAACATGGCCCGGAATAGAAACCACTTTCTTTTCTGACAGAAGGTAATCTGCCACCAGCGCACCTGCGCCCTTTTCCGTTCCTCGCCCGGCTGAACGCACCCGCCTGCCCAGATTTGAAACTTCCGGAAATGCAAACATGCCACCTTGCGGCAGACGCGGCCACGTGAAGCCCTTTTCCCCCGTCAATGTGTTCGATAATATTTTCGCCCGTTTTTGCAGCATGACAGCCACGCCGTCCATCCAGGGGTCGGCAGAAACATCAGAAATCATCCGCAGGGCAAAGCGCTCCGACAGTATATTGACGCCGAGGTATAAGTAATCATGCAGCTTCGCCGCCAGTTCGATAACCTCCGGCGGCGCGCACAACCAGCCAATGCGCAGACCTGGCACACCGTACTTTTTTGAAAAGCTATTGATAAGTATCGATCGATTCTCAAGGCCTGAAATACACCGTGCGGGGATATGGGGCCGGGCAAAAGCCATGCTGTCATAAACCTCATCGTGGATCACCCACAGATCGTTTTTTTCGGCGACCCCAGCAAGCGCCTCAAAATCAACTTGACTAGCAACATATCCGCTGGGGTTTTCAGGCGAATTGACAATGAGCGCACGCGCGCTTTTTGAGGCGCTTGAGAGTGCGTCCAACGCGGCATACTCATGGTTCCCGCATTGCCTGGACAGGCAAACTGGCGCGCGCCCAAGTGTGCGTACGGCGCGCTGGTAAAGCATATAGGTGGGATCAGTGATCAATATTTCTTCGCCGGGTGAACTGGTCACTAATGCCGCCAAACTGATGGCCTCTACGCCGCCGTGGGTGATCAATATTTCATGTTCCGGGTCAACATTAAGGCCGTAACGACGCGCATAATAATCGGCAACCGCAACCCTGAGCTCCAGCATGCCGCGGCTTTTTTCGTATGATTTGCTGGACAGCATAAACGCGTCCCAGGTCAGGTCCTTTTCCTCGATCACCGAGCGAATACCAGGGGCCGGTCCAAAGTCGGGCTCGCCGAAGGCCAGGTTAATCGCGCCGGGTATATCTTTTGCCTTCGCAGCGGTGGCTTTGGTTGCGTAGCCGTCAAGTTGCAACAGGTCTTCGCTCAGTGGGGGTGTATGCATATTTTCTACTTTGGTCCAGGTTAAGATAAAACACCGTAATAACGCAGTACAATATTGGAACACTGGCACCGGTGGCATGCTCTGTTGCTTTTGCCATGACATTGCGACGGTGACTGCGCTAAAAGGTCTTTTACAGTTGTACTGGCAGTATGCGCACTAGAATCGATTTAGCAAACTATCGGTTACCTCAGTTGTTCGGAAAAAAGAAAATATGCCTAAGGCTCAAGCCACATCCACTCAGCTAAAAGCACTGCTGCAGACAAGCGAATTATCCTTCATTATGGAAGCGCACAATGCGCTGGCAGCACGGTTGGCTGAGCGTGTCGGGTTTAAGGCTATTTGGGCTTCAGGGTTAACAATTTCAGCATCTATGGGACTGAGAGACGCCAACGAATTAACCTGGAGCCAAGTGCTCGATTTGGTTGAACCCATGACAGATTTTATCGGCGCGCCAGTTCTGTTGGATGCAGATAGCGGCTACGGCGATTTCAATATATTCAGTCGTTTTGTCAAAAAAGCTGAAGCTTGCGGCATCGCCGGTGTTTGTATCGAAGACAAGGCGTTTCCTAAACGGAACTCTTTCGCCAACACCGATCATACACTGGCTGACATCGATGACTTCACCGCAAAAATTCACGCCGCCAAGGACGTGCAAAGTGACTCTGACTTTTGTCTGGTAGCCCGAACCGAAGCGCTTGTGGCGGGAACGGGTATGGATAACGCGCTCGAACGAGCAACTCGCTACGAAGACGCCGGGGCCGATGCATTGTTTGTTCATTCAAAGCGATCTACGGCCAGCGAAATTCAGGAATTCACCAAAAATTGGCGCGGCTCCATTCCGCTGATTATTGCGCCAACCACTTATTCATCAACGCCGACCAACGACTTCAAGGCCATGGGAATTTCGGCGGTTATTTGGGCCAACCACGGCCTTCGTGCTGCCATGGAAGCCATGGAAAAAACCTACCGGGAAATTCACGAACAGCGGTCAGTCGAGGGAGTCGAAGGTCATATAGCAACGGTCTCCGACATTTTGTCTTTAACTAAAACCGAAGAACTGCTCAAAGCCGAGCAAAACTATAACAATCCAAAACCAAAAGGCAGTGACGATTAGTGCTGAACCCGCATGATTTCATCAACACACTCAATAATCGCGGCATATCGTTTTATGCAGGGGTGCCCTGTTCTTTTTTGAACGGCCCCATGAGCCTTCTGGCTAACCGTGAAAATTATGTGGGAGCCACCATAGAAACTGACGCTTTGGCACTGTGCGCGGGTGCCTGGCTCGCCGGCAAAAAGACAGCTGTTTTTTGCCAAAACTCTGGCCTCGGCAACCTTATAAGCCCCTTGAGTTCACTGAATGCCCCTTTTGCTATCCCAACACTGTTGGTGATTGGGTGGCGCGGAAAACCCGGTGACATCGACGAGCCACAACATATGTTGATGGGCAAAACAACGCAGCAAATATTGGCGGCAATGGATGTAGTCAGTTTCGAATTACCAAAAACGGCATCAGAAGCAAAACATACGTTGGCTGAAGCCTTTGCGCTAATTGAGCAATCGGGGAAATCCGCCGCACTGCTGGTTAGCCCGGAAACCTTCGAGGCTGTGGACGCAGCAACGCGGGCAGACAGCATCAAGGCCGCAACCTTAGGGCGCGAAACCCTTGTAAAAGACTTGAAATCCGGCGCCTACTACCCGGGACGCTACGATGTTTTAAAGGCGCTTTCGGCCCACATGCCGGAGAACGCCGCCGTAATTGCCACCACTGGAAAATGTGGCCGGGAACTTTATTCGATCGGCGACAGAAACCAATATTTCTACATGGTGGGTTCGATGGGGTCAGCCAGCGCAATTGGCCTGGGTGCTGCGCTCAACACAGCGCGGCCAGTGGTTGTTCTGGACGGTGACGGCGCAGCCTTGATGCGGCTGGGCACAATGGCAACAGTTGGCAGAATTGGCCCACCCAATTTGTTCCATATTATTCTCGACAATCAGGCGCACGATTCCACCGGCGGACAGCCTACAGGTTCAGAAACCATCGATTTTTCCGCCGTTGCGGCGGCTTGCGGCTATGCGTCAGCAACCAGTTGCGATGACATTTCAACCGCCGTCGACACCCTTAAAAAATGCCTCGCGGGTTCTGGCCCGCATTTGCTGCATATTCGCATTAAGCTAGGGTCGCTCAAGGGCCTTGTTCGCCCAAAAGTGCAACCACATGAAGTGGCTGAACGGTTTCGTCAATTCTTGAAGGTGGCTGTACTGGCAAAAAAAGGCAAGCAAGCTTGAGCAATTGCGGAAAATATCTGAATTGGCGTTAATGCTCAGTTGTCTAACAAGACAACGTATCCGCCTCTATCCTCGCCTTTAGGAAATTCGTGCACAACCATACCTTTCTGTAAGTTTGGAAAAGAAGAGGAAACAGCAATCACTCCCTGCCGCAAGAACTCCTCCAAATTTGCTTTGCTGGCATGGTGCACTGACCACAGAAGAACTGGGCATTGGTCCTCACCGCCTATTCTAGCCTTCCAGAGGTCTGCTAGCGGCGCAGGAAATGCTCCCGATTGCAGCAGCGTTCTAGGAACAGGCAGAAAATTGGGCCTGCCGCTCATGTAATGTCCGTAGAATATTTGAGAACTCGGCTCGGCGGTATAGTTCACCTCAAAATCAACAACCGGAATAATGCTTGCGTTGCAACTAGGAAATGATTCAACAAAGAGTGATGACTCTCGCCACTGTTCATGATCCTTAGCGGTTACCTGCCAAATAGTTTGCGTTGCGGCAACGAACAGTAGAACAGCGGCGCCAATCTCAATATAGGAAGCAGAACGCTGGTTCCTCTCCTGCCTTAATAATTGATCATATGTCACACCAAGCCCAAGCCAAAATAACGGCAAGCTAATAACGAATATGCGCGACGCATAGACAGGCTTGAACAAAATCGAAACTACGATAGCCAGAAACGCGACAAGCAACCAATATAACAACAGAGGAAATACCGACCGCGAGAGGGCACGAGCATCAAAATTCCCAGAGACTGTTCTGAATAGAATGTAAAAACCAAAAACAATGACTAGCCCAGCTCCCGCAACAGACCCAAGCGTTTTCCTGATACCGCCTATTGTTGCGTTTAAGAGGAAAATAAAATCAGTGGAAAACCAGATATCTGCGTCTGCTACCAGCATGTGTGCTTTATGCCAACCAACAAAGGGGGCCACTATCGTCAAGACACACAGGCCCGCCATTATCGTATTTTTTCTGCTTCTTTTGGTTTGGGCGCATAGCAAAATCATACCAAACCCTGCCCCGGAAAATATGAAAAGATAGTAGTGCGTAAAACTACCGATAAGGCATAAAATTACAGCATAATACCAGTTCGCATTATTAACTGTCTTTCCGGCTTTTTCCCGATTCAGGATAGAAAAAAAATTAAACGTTATTAAGAGTGCAATCAATTGTGCAAGAGCATAAGACCGAGCTTCCATACTATAGTATGTCCAGCTTCCTGACACTGCAGCAAAGCTTATCATAAAGGCCCGGCTTCTATGACTGAGTGCCAGTTTATCTGACCTGAAAAGCAAAATGAGCGTGGCGACACCGAAGATCAAACTTAAGCCGCGAGCACCGCGTTCAAAGTCAACGGGCAAATGCGAAAAAAAGTGAAGCAAGATATAAAAAAACGGCGGATGAACGTCTGTAACAGACCGTTCAAAAGTTCCTCCGATATCTGTATCTTGCCCTGAAAAATAATAAGAAAATATCTCGTCTAGCCACATGCCCTGGCGGCCAAGATTATGAGCAACCGCGATGACGATAATTACGACGAAAAAAAGATAAACACTGGTAAAAGATGAAGTCGTTGTAACCTGCATGTCTTTGTCGGCAATATCATCCGAACGAAACGCAAATTTAACCTGCAACAGGTATGAAATTATCATGTTGACGCAAGCGATTAGAACAAGCGCAACCAAATAGTGTGCCCCCGCTGACGTAACCAGCATAACAATTAGTTGTCCCAAGCCCAGAGTGGTAATGGAAATAAAAATAAAGCGCTGAAATTGTCGGGCACTGGTTATTGTCCGCCCAAAAGTATAATGGGCCTGCCCAATATAAGACACAAAAAGTGAACACGTAAAAGCAACAAGGTTGGCTTCAAATGGGGGCAGGATTGACATGCCAACAAGGCTAAGGCCAATGATGAAATGAAGCGCCGTTGCAAACCCACCAACAAGCAAAAACCGGGTAAACCGGCGGGCATCAAAAAATTTGGATACCGCCTTAATCATGCGGCATATACGCAATTGCAACAATAGAATTACCAAAAGGAAAATTCACCCGGCGCAATATCCATCGCTCCGAGGCAAAAATGATTTTTAATATATTATTGAGCCAACCGGATGGCATAATATCGTCCCTGGTTGTTATTTTGAGTATTTTTTTCATACATCGCATGAAAAATATCGATGGAAAAAGGAAGGTGTTAAAATAACTGATTTTTTGAATTTTAAAGCCGGCGGAAATCAAAATTTCTGAAAACTCCAATTTAGTATAGCGACGAAAATGATGATGTAACTCGTCATGTTCGCTCCATAACCAGCCGTAGGCCGGTACTGTCAGTAATAAGCGCCCTCCCGGCTTCAATTTGTGGCCGATTGCCTTCAACGAAGCCTCGTCTTCCTGAACATGTTCCAATACATCCAGCGCCGCAACCAAATCGAAAAAGCCGTCTTGAAAAGGAAGCCCGTTTGGTAGCACTCCAACTTCAACATCAGCAATTGATCTCTGCTGAGCGATTAAGCGAGCTGCTGCATCGGGCTCAACTGCAGATACGCTGCCATATTCGCTTAGCATGGCAAGGTTGCCGCCAGTACCAGCGCCAACCTCCAGAATTTTTGTGTCCGTACCTGTGGGAAGTTGCTGGAGAATAGAGTGTAAAATTGCCCGACGAGCAACAAACCACCAATGGTGGTCCTCAATCTCCCTCATCCGATCAAATGCCTTCGGGTCCATAAATCAACTATCGGTTTTTGCGGTGGAATCATGCCGCCGTTTTATCAGATATCGGGGGCGAGATTTGGTTTCTTGATATATGCGGCCCAAATACTCACCTATAATACCCAGAACCACCAACTGCACGCCGGACATAAAGAGTAGAGTGACCATTATGGATGCATAACCCGGAACATCTCTGCCAACAAAGAGCGTATAAAAAACAAGCAATAAAGCAGCAATGAAGGCACAAACAGCAACCGTTCCGCCGATATAGGTCCAAATTCTTAAAGGCGCGGTACTGAATGAAAGAATGCCGTCAATTGCAAAGTTCCATAGCCGCCAGTAACTGTATTTGCTGCGCCCGGATAGGCGTTCTGGCCGAGAAAATGCAATCGCTTTTTGCCGGTAACCCACCCAGGCAAACAATCCCTTCATAAAGAGATTGGATTCCGTAAGTCGGCAAATATCATCAATAACCGTTCGGTCCAGCAAGCGAAAGTCACCAGCATGCGCTGGAATTTTGACACCGGAAACCTTATTGAAAGAAGAATAGAACAAAGCAGCTGTCAACGACTTTAAAAAGGGGTCAGAGGAACGGTCTGACCGCATACCGTATACGACATCGTTACCTTCTTGCCATGCCTCGATGAAATCATCGATCAGGTGCGGAGGGTCTTGCAAATCAGCGTCAATAATAACGGCAATATCGCCGGTTACTGAATTAAGCCCGGCAACCATTGCGGCTTCTTTCCCAAAATTTCGACTGAGTTCGAGAATTATTATGTTGTCGTCATCCCGTCGAGCATCGATCAATTGATTTAGGCTGGTGTCGCTACTGCCATCGTCAACAAAAATAATCTCATAACTGATACGATGTTTTTCCTGAAGCATTTTCAACGTTGACGAAATAACTGTAAAAAATGCCGGCAAGCTTTCCGCTTCATTGTAAACAGGTACGACGAGAGACAATTTTTTCGACGTCGCATCTCTAACTCGGCTTGGGGTTTGTTTCATTATTTTTCCTTGCCGGCTAATTGCTTGCCGATGGAGTAATGCATAGAGCTCAGTCGACTATAGACGAAAGTTCGCGCCTGCTTCAAGCTGGCATAAACTTCATACCGTGTTCACAAAAATGCATGCCAACCGGGGCAATTTGAACACTGAAGTAATCATCTCGACAAGGAAAAGGTTAGTTGTTGTCCTGCAATTTCCTGGGCTCCAACAAAATCGCTCCCGGCACCCTCGTTAACAGCGCGGTTAATGGTATCTCGCCGCTGTTCATCCACTAAAGTCGTGCGCCCCACCGCATGGCCGTTGAATCTAACAAGTCAAATCTATCATACTGGGCTATTGATATTGGGGAGATAATTTTAGTGGATAAGTTTTTAGTCTTTTTTTTGACGGCTTTACTTACAATAAGCGTGCCTACAGTCGCGCAGAGCGGTAAATTGTCTGCTAACCAGCGCATCGAAAGCAGCACGTTGGGCTACGCGCTACAATATAGGGTTTACACGCCCGCTGGTACGGAAGATCTCAAAAACCTTCCGGCGCTTTATATAACGGACGGCCAGTCTTACATCGGCAACGGCAAGATGGTAAAACTGCTGGACCGCGAGATCAAAAAAGGTTCAATCAAGCCTGTTGTCGTCGTATTTGTTGACCCCCGTGACCCCGACAATTTGCGCAATAACCGCCGCAACAGCCAATTTTTTTGCAATGCTAATTATGCCAGCTTTTTTTCCCGTGAACTGGTACCTGCCATCACGCAAGACTATCCTGTCAGCTTCAGCAGAGATGATCGGGTGATCCTTGGTTTATCGTTTGGTGGCCTGAACTCTGCCTGTTTTGGGCTCACTGCCCACCCCACATTCGGCGGCGTGGCAATGCAGTCACCGGCCATGCACCCAGTACCCAAATTATTGGGGCTTTACCAAAGTGAAGAAAAGCGCCCAATCAAGATATTCTTCAGTATCGGCAGCAAAAACGATAACACGACGGCCGGGCGTCGCTTCAAGGCCGTTCTGGAGAAAAAAGGCTATGAAATGCTCTACAAAGAAGTGCCTTTTGGCCACAATTGGCAAAACTGGAAGCCGTTGCTCGATGATATTCTGGTGTATTTCTTCAAGGCCTAAACTGATAAATATTGGGCGCTTCAAGTTGAAGGGCGGTGGACCCTGATCGCTATCGCTCTATTTCCTAAACTGCAAATCAGCAGAAGAGGATAGAACATGTCAAATAAACTGAGCCCCATCACCGAGCCTTACCCGGACGATGTCGCAGCAATTCTCGCCAACTACCCACAACAAAACGGCTATATCCTCAAACTGTTTCGCCTGTTTGCCAATAGCACCCGGTTTCTCCTGAAGGGTATGCCCAATCTCCTGGATAAAGATAGCCCACTTTCCATGCGGCAACGAGAAATTATCATCCTGCGCATCACCGCGAATCTAGGCTGCGAATATGAATGGGGTGTGCATGTTGCGGCGTTCGCCAACCACGTGAAACTAACAGAAGACCAAATCATCGCCACCAAGAACCAACCTGCAAATGCCGATTGCTGGCTACCGGACGAAGGTATTCTTTTGTCGGCGGTTGACGATATTTGCGCGCACAGTCGCATCCAACCACACATATACGCTAGCCTCTGTGACTGTCTGAATAAAGAACAGCAATTGGAGCTGTTGGCATTATGCGGCGCGTATCATACTGTTAGTTTCATTGCTAACACCGCTGAGCTGGAACTGGAGCCTTTTGCGGCGCGGTTTCCCGCCTGATCACCCGAGCAAAGGCCCAAGCAAAGGAAAGATACCATGCTGGTAAAGACCCGTAACTTCTCGGTTGCAGCACTTGATCATTTCCGCAATCTGCAGCGACTTTCGTTTTCAATCCTCGAAACCATGGCGGCAAACCTGAAACAAGGCCAAACCGAAAAAGACGTTACCCGCGACCTGGTTCGCGCCTACAGGGACGCCGGAGCATCTTCCTTTTTCCATTTGCCTGTCGCCTTGTTCGGCGAGCGCACTGCACTGCCGGGCAAGTGGCCGGTGGGCAAGTTTTTTCCCAAGTCAAAGGCGCTGGAACCCGGTGATAGTGTAATCCTGGATGCTGCACCCTTGTTCAAGGGATATTTGGTCGACACCTCCTACAGCTTCTGCTTCGGTGAAAATGACACTCACAAAAAAATGATGGCCGACTTGGCACAGTTTCGCGATCAGGTGCCTGATGCAATAAACGCCAACAAAAGTTTCAAACAGATCGCTGACGACGTGCTCAACACGTTTGAAAATTTGGGCTACGAGCCCGCGCACACCAAACATCCCGGCGAGGTGTTGGGGCACAGGGCGGTAAAAACCGCTAACCTGCCGTTCAAATGGCGCATAAGCGGGTTTGATGGCCTGTCGCTCACCTGGTTTGGCCTCAAGGACAAATGGGCAACCAGCGGCTTGGGTCGCCGGTCTCCGTTGTGGAACAGCAGCAAAGCGTCTGACCACGCGCCCCATGACGGGCTTTGGTTGGTGGAGCCCCACGCCGGAACAGGGCCAGTGGGCGCCAAATGGGAAGAAATATTGGTTATCGATGGTGGCAAAGCCCGCTGGTTAGATGACAACCCACCCCATGTGCGGCAATGGGCACAGATCGCCGCAGGTCAGGGCTACGGCCCCGACGCATAGGCGAAGCTGGAGGAACCACCATGAACAATAATCCAAGCGCGGAAGTAAGGTTTATCCTCGATACAGACAAAAGGTCTGCGGCAAAAAAAATCATGTCTCGAATTGAC
>JAJFIU010000163.1 GCA_021774695.1 Alphaproteobacteria bacterium
GGTGTTATGAAAGCGCCTGGATTGTATGAACTTCTAAGAACAAAAACGAAATCCCTGCTTGGCGGATATATAGAGGCTCCCGCATTGGCAGGCGATCTTGCAGACTATATTGTTCCTCCAAGCCTCGGTGATCTTGCAGGCATCACCGGCGCTGTTTATCTGGCGCAGCGCGCGGCTGAACCATAGGCGTCCATTAGCCTTGGCATTTTAAACCCTACGACTACCTCTGCTTCCCTGCCATAATATATGGCCTTAAACCCAAGTAGACACAGCGCCTGCTTTCCAAGCATTTATGGTTAATGTGGGGTGGCTTTGGTAGGTGGGGCATCAATGTCAGCGTTTAATGTAAGCAAGCATCTATGACAGGGCCTCTCATTTGCAGCACACCAAGCTGCTTAGCCAACGGTCTTTATGAAGTCGGCCAACGGCGTATCGCGAGAATTTGATTTTCTTATCAATTATGAAAATTCGTTGATTTTTCTCACCAATTTCGAAAATCTACCTCATTAATTCTGGAAATGGACGAAAAAAATGGCGCCTCGTTTCTCGATAACTATGAGAACTCACAGGGTGCGGCTAGACACACGGGCCAGTTCCTCCATTAACAGCCCCTAAATTCACTATCCCACTTGCTGCAGGTTCTGTCGCACATCCACGCGGCGGTAACTCAGTGCTTCCGCAACATGGGCCTGACCGATCATCTCGACGCCGGCAAGGTCCGCGATCGTACGCGCCGCCTTCAACACCCGGTGATAGCCCCGGGCAGATAATTTAAATATACCTGCCGCACGCACCATCAAAGCCTGAGCCTCAGCGTCAAGTGTGGCCAACCTGTCTAGCAACTTACCGTTAGCGTGCGCATTCACCCTGACGTTCATGGGTGCGCCCAACGCTTCAAACCGGTCAGTTTGTATCTGCCGCGCTGCGGCAACTCTGGTCGCAATCACAGCCGAGCTTTCACCTGCCCCGGGGTTGGTGAGCTCCTTGGGTGCCAGCGCGGGAACCTCAACAAAAAGATCCACCCGGTCATACAATGGGCCAGAGATTTTTGCCTGATAATCCGCGCCGCACAGCGGTGCGCGGCTGCACGCCCGCGCATCATCAGCCAGAAAGCCGCACTTGCAGGGGTTCATCGCCGCAATCAGCTGGAAACGAGCCGGATATGTAATATGTGCCTGCGCCCGGGCGATAACAGCGTCCCCGGTTTCCATGGGCTGGCGCAAGGCCTCCAGACAGCTACGGGAAAATTCCGGCAGTTCATCAAGAAACAAAACACCGTTATGAGCCAGCGACACTTCACCCGGGTTAGCCCGTGCTCCGCCGCCTATTAAGGCTGGTTGGCTGGCCGAATGATGCGGCGCACGTACCGGGCGCATTTTACTAATGGCACCCTCGGACAAATGGCCCGCAACCGACGCGATCATGCTGATCTCCAGCGCTTCCTGCGCCGACAAGGGCGGCAAAATTGATGGCATGCGAGACGCCAGCATCGACTTGCCTGAACCCGGCGGGCCAATCATCAACATGGTATGTCCGCCGGCAGCTGCAATCTCCAACGCGCGTTTGGCGGTTTCCTGGCCCTTCACGTCTATAAGATCTGGCTGCTGCCCGTTGTTTTCTATAAGAGCAATTTCTGGCGGGCTTAAAACCTGCGAGCCCTTCAGATGGTTCATTAAAGCCAAAAGGCTAGCCGGTGCCATTACGGTGTCACCGCCAGCCCAGGCCGCCTCGGGGCCGGTGGTTGCAGGGCATACAAACGCCATATCACAGGCATTGGCATATATGGCAGCAGGAAGAACACCTGAAACGGCTCGAATGGTGCCGTCGAGCCCCAATTCGCCCATCACCACTGTCTCGGCAAGGCTATCTGACGAGATAACCCCCATCGCCACCAATACAGCAACCGCAATGGGCAAATCATAATGACTGCCTTCTTTGGGTCGGTCCGCTGGCGATAAGTTGACGGTAATGCGCTTTGGCGGCAAGGACAGCCCAAGCGCCGACAGGGCAGCACGCACCCGTTCTCGGGCTTCGGTAACCGCTTTGTCGGGCAAACCTACAATGGTGAAGGTGGGCAAGCCGCTAGCGATCATTACCTGCACCTCGACCCGGCGGGCTTCGATGCCTTCAAATGCCACTGTTTCAATCGTTGCAACCATTATGGACTGTGTTCACCTATTGCCAAAATACCCGCCAGCCTACCACACAATAAGAACAAATCAAGAACATGTTATATTCCGGCCATATAACGCTCGACTATAGAAAACCCCGACGTATATGCCATAGTTCACTGGGTATCGATTTTACAAATGAGCGTCAGGAACAACATCATGACAAAAATTACAATTCACGGGGCCGGATCAATTGGTTGTTTTGTCGGCGGCGTTTGGGCCGCCGCGGGATTGGATGTAACGCTTGTTGGGCGCGGCTATGTGGGCGATGCCATCAGAAAAAACGGCATGCGGCTAACCGATTATGAGGGATTCGACAAAACGGTGGCCACGAGCGATATCAAGTTTTCTACCGACCCTTCAGCGCTATCACGCGCAGATATCATTGGTCTTGCGGTTAAAAGTACCGGCACCAAAAACGCCGCTGCCGAAATTGGCCGCTACGCCGCGCCGGGGGCTATCGTCATCAGCCTTCAAAACGGCATCAGCAATGTAGAAACACTGCGTACGCTGCTGCCAAAGCAAACAGTACTTGCCGGTATGGTGCCATTTAATGTCGCTGCACTAGGGAGCGGCCATTGGCACAAAGGCACCCAGGGTATCCTGATGGCTAAGAAGCACCCAACGCTAGAAACAATTGTCGCTGCCGCTAATGGAGGCCCGGCAGCGTTGGTTTTAAAAGAAAATATGACAGCGATCGCATGGGGGAAATTACTGCTCAACCTCAACAATGCGCTTAACGCGCTTTCTGGCATTACATTATTGGAACAACTATCTGACCGGGATTATCGCCGCATATTGGCGGCCAGCATCCGCGAGGCGCTGGCTGTGCTGGCGAAAGCAGAAATTGTGCCCGCCAAAGTGGGGGCTTTTCCGCCCAACTGGTTGCCAGGTTTTATCGATTCGCCTGATTTTTTCTTCAACACGGTTGGATTGAAGCTGCAAAAAATAGATGCTCGCGCCCGCTCTTCGATGGCTGATGATTTTACCGCTGGTCGCGCCACGGAAATCGACTTTCTAAACGGTGAAGTTGTTCGGTTGGCGCAGCGACTGGGCATGGAAACGCCGGTTAATAACGCAATCGTTGCACTGGTAAAGCAAACTGAAGGTGGGAAAAAACAAGCTTGGCAGGGCGCAGAGCTACGCCGGCACATACTCGGTCAGTGATCTGCAGTTTCAGGATCGTTTGATTCGGTCTCAAGCACGGAAAGTAAAGCGTCCAAATCTGTAGGCGACAGATGGCCCACTTTGCGAGCGAGCAAATTAGCGGCGCGAGTTGCACGCGGATCAAGGCCTGCGGTTTCAATGGTTACTCTTGGCCTCGACAATTGTGCCAGTAACTGAAGCGCCTCAGCGTCATCCCAGATCAACCCGAAATACTGGATAATTTTTTGCGTCATAGCCCACGACGGCGAACCTTTTTTCCCGTGCTCTAGCGCCGAAAGATATGCCGCCGACACACCCAGGTCAGATGCCATAGTTGCCTGGTCAACCCCTTTGACCGAACGAAGCGTTCTAAGTTGTTCACCGAAAGGGGTCACCCTCTGTCCGCACCGGTTTTTGAGGAGCCAGGAACCCGGCGCCGCAAAATAACATAAAGCGCACCCTCACCGCCGTGCTCCTGGGCCGCTGGCGCATAGGAATGAACAAAGGGTTTCAGGTCTGCGCTGGCAAGCCACACGGGGACCATCCGCTTCAACACACCGCTGTGGTTGTCAAAATCATTCCGGGTGCGGTAAGCGACCGGCGTTGCTGCGGCGGTTTGTGAAAACCGTGCGCCGCCTTTTCCCGTGACAACAAGAATGGTTTTGTCGCCGCGAAGAATGCACCCCTCAATCACACGCTGAAGCGTGCTCAAGGCATTGTCTTGGGTCATACCATGCAAATCAACCGAACGATCAAATTCCTGCCGGCCTTTGGCAATGTTGCGGTGCGTTTTCCTGTCCAGTTTGGCTGTGGGTTCCGGTGCCGAGCCCAAAAACCAGTCGTAGGGCAAACTGTCGCTCCGAATGATGCGAGGTATAGGTGCCTTTGGCGGCGGCGGGGTTTCCGGCCTTGCATCAAGAGGTGTAACGTCTTTCGTGACGGCATTCCAAACTGCATGGTCCTGCGGACTTAGGAGTTCTTTCCTTTTGATATCTGGTTTTTTGCTCACCCGTCGTCCCCGGCGGCGATTGTCGCCAGCGCTTTAGGCAAAATCAACCAATAGCTGCCGCGGTTGGCCATGCGTCCGGCAATTTCTTCTGCCTGGTTGCCGAATCCCCAGAAAACGTCTCCGCGTATTTCACCGGTAATGGCGCCGCCGGTGTCTTGTGCCACCATCAAGCGGTTGAACGGGATAGGCGGCGCAGTTCTGGATTTTGGGTCCGGGTGGCTGGACGCCAACCACACCGGCGCATGGAGCGGCAAATGTTTTCTGTCCACCGCTAGCGAGTGACCGGCGGTCAAAGGAACATTCGCCGAGCCAATAGGCCCAGCACCATCGCCAAGCTCACGAAAAAATATATAGGAAGAATTTCGGTGTAGCATATCGGTCACTTTATCCGGATTGTTTTTCAACCATTGCCGGATCGATTGCATCGACATGTTTTCGGGCGCAATTTCACCTTCGGAAATCAATAGCCGCCCAATCGCCGAATAGGCATGACCATTTTGCCCAGCATAGCCAACGCGCAACAGCGACCCATCTGGCATCCTCACGCGCCCGGACCCCTGAATATGGAGGAAAAAAGCATCGACTTCGCTATCGACCCACAAAAGTTCAAGACTGCGACCCTCCAGATGGCCACTGTCGATCTTGCGCCTGTCCGGGTAAGGCAACAGCTGCCCCCCTTCAACGCGCCCAGCGATCCGCCGACCTGTCAGGTCGCTTCTAAACGAGCCAAGGTCAACCATCACCAGTTCCGGCGGCCGCATATGGAGAGGAACACGATATTGTTCGGACCGGGTCCGGCTGCCGCGTAGCAGCGTTTCATAGTAACCAGTAAATTTTCCATCACTATTCCCGCCCAGTGATACCCGCAAAGGGTTAAAATAGCTGGTTAACGCAACCGTGAGGGCTTGTTTTGTGGTCGCAGCCAGTATCGCCGCGCACCCATCGGACCAGTCCCCCGCTGTACCGCCAATGGCTGCACCAGGCAAATTGCGCTGTTCGGGAAGTGTTTTCAGCTTTTCACAGGATTGGCGAAGCGCAGGCGCAGCGGCAAAAACATACTCGCTGTCCCAACCGGGTAGGTCGGCGAAAGAAACCAGCTCAAAATCAAGGCCGGTTTTCGCGGGTTTGATAAATACAAGCCCAATCAAAAGAGCCGGCACCAACAATAGAAGCAGTGCCAACCCCAAGATCGTATAAAACTTCATATTCTTAACCTGCGCGGGTCGCGACCAGTGTCCAGTTTGGATCGCGCGACTTAACATCTCTGGCAAACGTCCATTTGTCCTCAAGGACAACAGCATCGGATACATCACCATCAACCACGTTGCCGCTAGCATCGCGCGTTACTGCGATAATTTCCGCAGAAAAATGCAACGTGATTTCAGCCTGACGTTTATTAACTACCGCGCCTATAAATTCCGCATCTGTTATGTCCAGCAAGCGGTTTTCCAGGCTCAATCCGTCCTGCTCGCGCTGATCTATTGCGCCGCTAAACTGGTTTAATACTGTTTCGTCCAAAAAGTCTTTCAGCCCATCTTTGTCTCCAGCCCAAAAAGCTTCCAAGACCATCTGGTAAGCGCTTTTTGCGCCCTCTAAAAACTCGCCAGCGTCAAAATAACTGTCGGCACGGCGGATATCGCTGAGACCCGAGCGCACAGCGGGGTCTTGTGCCAGATCAACTACGCTGGAATCGGGTTTTTGTATTTCAACAGACTCGGCGTCTATCGTCGCGCGGTCGTCGCGGGCGTAAGGCGCATTGCGGGCATTTGGCGGCAGCGGTTCGTTGCCGGTTTTTTTACCCAGTTCCGATCGGAGCCTAAGGGCGATAAAGACAGCAACCATGGCCATCAAAACTATGTCTAACATGACTTTTTTGCTCGTTTACAACACTATCGTTATTGAACTGTTATCGGTCATTTCCGGTTTGAATATTAACCGATTACGGTGGCAGAACATCTGTCGTGATTACCGTTCGAGTTTCAAACTTTTTTATAGAAACACATATGCCTCATTGAAGAAAGACCAATTCATCCCCTAATAGATAGGAGGTTTCAGTGCAAAGAACAAGGTTCGATGCCTTCAATATAATACGCTGGTCGTCCTCACACAGATCTATGGCCTGCCCTGTGTGCTACATTGGCTTGCGTCAGACTTGAGCAAGAGCGATTTACGGTGAGGAGAGACTTAGTGGCTTGGATATTTTTATTGGTTTTCGTTGGTGTCCCGCTGGTGGAACTAAGCGTGTTAATTGAGGTAGGCAGTGACATTGGTGCATTTTCCACCATTGTACTATGTCTTTTAACGGCGGGTGTGGGCCTTTCGCTTATTCGAATGCAGGGCTTGAAGGTTGTAGCTGATCTGCAAACTGCAAGTGCAGGTGACCGACCGATCGTTGAGCCGTTGGTGCATGGTTTCTTTTTGTTAATTGCAGGGGTTTGCCTGTTTTTTCCCGGTTTTATTACCGATGCCATTGGTGGCTTGTTGCTAATTCCGCCGGTGCGACTGGCACTTGGCAGGGCTGGCCTAGCCGGAGCCGCCGCTCGCGGAAGCCGAAATTTTTATTATAGCAACCGCCGCGAAAACGGTAAGGCAACCATCATCATTGACGGAGATTTTACCGAAACAGAAGACCCAACACCAGAAGATGCAACGGTTATCGAAGAAGTACCACCCCCTGGGCGGAACCAACCTTGATGATATTGTTGTTGGGGGTGGAAACGGTTACAAAACCAGAACTCAACTCACAATAAGCGATAATTGGATAGTTTGTTGGTTGTTCAAAAGCGGAAACCATGGTAGCCCTCCGTCCGAATTTGCCGCTCACGGCGCGATTGCCAAAAGCAAATGCACGTCTGAGCAGCGCTGAAATTACCTAAATAACCATACTGAAGAGTGATAAAATGGCTGAAAATGAATTTGATAACGCACAAACACCTGTAGGCGGCGCTGCCCCTCAAGGGGCTGAAGCTCCGCAAGCCGGCGTGCTCGCGCAGTATGTCAAAGACTTGTCCTTTGAAAACCCAAATGCACCTGCAAGCATGCAAAACCCGTCAGGCGCAAAACCTGCCATTGACGTAAGCGTTAATGTTGGCGTTCGCAAAATGAACGATGAAATGTATGAAGTTGACCTGAAAATTTCAGCCAAAGCGGAAAATGTCTCCGAGTCTGGTGAGCGTCAGGTGGCTTTTGTTGCCGAGCTTTCCTATGGCACACTGTTTGGTATTCGCAACGTTGAAGAGCAGGCCATCAAGCCTTTTCTACTGGTTCAGGCTCCAACATTGATGTTCCCGTTCGCGCGGCGCATTATTGCCGATGCTACTCGTGACGGCGGTTTCCCACCGCTTCTACTAGAGCCAATTAGCTTTGAAGCATTGTATCAGCAGCAGCAAGCCCAAGAAGCTGCTGGCGGCGCAGCGACAGAACAAAATGATAGTGACGCGCCTGCCCCTATCAATTTGAATTAATATACCAAGCATAGATACAAGCTGGTTATAGATAAGCGGTCCACGGATAGTGGGCCGTTTTTTTTACGAATTGTTCTGCTGCAGCGCCCGCCACACGCTGGCCCCGCTAGTTAGATCAATAACCGCATGAAGAACAATCACCGTTAAAAGTGATCCTGACAAAATGTAAATCGCGGTGACAACCGCGCCAACCGCTGCCACTTTTATCAGTGAACGCACCGACTCTTGGTACAAATGCGCGCCCACAAACACGACAAGCGCACATAATGCGGCCCACCAAACTGGCAACCAAAGCGAGAAAAACCAGATAAGATAGGCACGGAAAATTATCTCTTCGGTAATCCCGGCTGTTACCGCTAGAAACTTGAACCGAGAATATTCCTGCGGTGTTTTCGGCAGAATGCGCATCACGCCCGGCTCATCTTTAAGGTGGTTTCGGATGATTTCAGCCGCATCTGGATTTCGGCTTACTTGGACCACCTGTGCCACCAACACGAGGGATACGGCTACAACAAAAGCCCATCCAATTAGGTTGGCAGTCGACAGGTCAAAAAAGACACCCAAATCCAAAAAGGTTCGTCCGCTCCAAAACCAGACAACCAATACCAAAATGGCGCCGCACCAGAGAATGAACAGCGTGTCATTATATTCACGCAATAAAATACCTTTTTCACCGGCATCCATTCGGTCGCGCATGGCGCGGTGCCGGAAAAAATTACGCACCAGATAAACCCCAATGATCAATGAGACCACCAGGTAATCTAACATTGTTACCGGCAACTCTTGAGTCATGCCTATTCTCCATGTATAAAAGGTACGTATTAACATATACTTATAATATGTAAGTAAACGTAATTTACGTTTACATATTGGATTTATTCGCGATGAGTCAAGGGGCTAAAAAAACACACCAAGGTCGATCACGAAAAACACGAGACAAGCTATTGAACGCCTTGGAGAATTTATTGATCAACAACGACTTCGCCGATATCAGCGTACATCAGATAGCGGCTGAAGCCGGGGTGTCGGCAGCGTCCGTTTATCGTCGATTCGATAAAAAACAGGGCTTTATTCCGGTGTTGTTTGACCTGTATATGGAACGCCTTAACGAATGGGCGGCATCGCCCGATGCTCAAATGGACATTGAGGGGTGCTCTCTGCGGGAGGCCCTAAGGCGCCTGGCCCAAACCGCCTGGCGGCAAATGGAACAACAGGTCCACATCCTGCGCGCAATCTATCTTCATGGGCGGCGCCATCTGGACCTGCTGGGACCAAATGCAGAACAGTTTGAGGCGGCGATGCTCACTGCTATGACCATGATTATCGCGCGCTATGCGGATGACATAGCAAAATCAGACCATGATAAGTCGGCCCGCATGCTGGCCTACTATTTTAACAATATCTTTTTGGAACGCGGCTTGTTCAAGGAACAATCAGCTGAGTGGGCCAAAGAAATAACCAATAGCGATTTCGCCGATGAGGTCGCCGATTTCGCCTATGGTTACCTTCAGGTGAAAGACTGAGCGCTTTGTTTAGGTATCGCTCCGCGGACGATTTCTCGCCTGCACCTTACGGGCAGCAATGCGCTCTTTCATAATTGCACGTAGCGCAGCAACTATTTCAGGGTCTGCCACGTCCGGGTGACCAGAATTAAAGGGAGGGTCGGGGTTATATTCGATCATCAGCTGAATCATTTTTGCGGTTCGCTCATCAGCCAGTTCGGCAACAGCGGTGAGAGCAAAGTCTATCCCCGCAGTAACACCGCCGCCGGTTATCCGGTTTCGGTCTTTGACAACCCTGCCTTTTTGGTAGTGGGCACCGTATCCAACCAAAAACTCCGTAGAAGCCCAGTAGGTAGAGGCTTTGTAGCCCTCCAGCAGCCCGGCAGCGCCCAACAAAAGAGAGCCGGTGCATACAGAGGTTACCAATTTCGCCTTCTTTGCCTGTTTGCGAAGAAAACCAAGAAACTCTTGGTCATCCATAAAGTCTATCTGACCGGGACCGCCAGGAACGCAAATCACTTCAAGCTGCGGACACTCCTTCATCAGTGTTGTCGGCAAAAGCCGCAGCCCCGTGTCCGACGTTACAGGATCTAGCGTTTTCCAAATCAAATGAACATTGCTGTCAGGCATGCGCGAAAACACCTCAAACGGGCCGGTTAGATCAAGCTGCGTCAACTCTGGATATAGAATAAGTCCGATTTGGTGTGTCATGTCTGGTTCCAATATTTCATCAAGTGCAATTTACTTGAAGTAAATACTAGCGATGTCAGTTTACGGCGTATATATATAACCATTATGATTTTCT
>JAJFIU010000164.1 GCA_021774695.1 Alphaproteobacteria bacterium
GGCACGATCTTCACCCAGCCCGGCGATCAGGAAGTTGGCGGCGAGGGCAATAGCAACTTGTCGCAAGCATCGGGCTTGGCATTTGGCGGCGCGAGCGGCGCTGACACAACGGACCTGGATCTGGAACTGGGCAGCTACCAAACGCTTAACCTGAGCTTCGGTGTCCAGAAAGATGACTGGGAAATTGTCGCCTACATCAACAATGTAACCGACGAAAATGCCAACCTGTCATTTGACCGGGAACGTGGTGGCCGCGCGAGGCTTGCTTTCCGCACCAACCAGCCGCGTACGTTCGGCATTACGGCACGGACTAACTTCTAGCCCGTGTACTTCTGCACTTAAAAGCTATGACAGAGGCGCTCGAAAGGGCGCCTCACTATCCCGGCGCTGGTGCAGGGACCCAAGGCCCGCACCTGCGTCAAGCAGAAGCACCTGAAATTCAGGTGCTTCTTTTTTTTGTCAGTATTGCCGTCTTCTGGATGATCGCTACCGTTCGATCTAGTGGCCCATGGAAGACATGCCCATACCGGCGGAACCCGCCGCAACCGCGCCGCCGTCGGCCGGCAGGATAACGCCAGTGACATAGCGCGCAGCGTCAGACGCCAGGAACAGGCATACGTCCGCCACATCAGCGGGGGTGCCCATTCGTTGCAGCGGAACCGCTTTTTCAACCGCATCGCGCATCTTTTGCGTCGGCGCAAGACGCGCCATACCCTCGGTGCCGTCAATGGGTCCGGGGACAACCGAATTAACCCTAATACCCATAGGTCCCCATTCGATAGCCAGCGTGCGGGTGATCATATCAACACCGGCTTTGGCTGCGCACACATGGCTTTGCAGCGGCATGGCAATGCTGGCTTGCGGGGCCGACACATTGATAATGCTCGCACCCGGTTGGGTTAGATGCTCGAACCCGGCGCGCAGCACATGAAAGGTGCCCATAAGATCGATATCAACGACAGATTTGAAACCATTAGGGCTCATGCCTAGTGCAGGGGCCGGAAAATTGCCCGCTGCACCCGATACCAAAACATCGATGCTGCCACCGGCATCCTTAACGAATGTTTTGTGAACAGCAGACACGGCTTCAAAGTCGCGCACATCTGCGCTGTAACAAAAGGCGTCACCGCCGTGGGCGGCAACAGCCTGCCGCGCGGCTTCGGCTTTTTCAGGGTTGCGACCAACCACACCGACCCTAGCGCCGCATTTTGCATAGGCTTCTGCAATGCCCAAGTTGATGCCACTGGTGCCGCCAAATACCAACACATTCCGTTTGTTAAAATCGAAGTTCGCGTTCATGGCTCATACCCCTTTCCATATACTCTGCTTTCACAGCGTTACTCATTCATGACATAACCTATAGTGCAACCGATGGACGACAAGTAGACAAAACGATGAAACTATGAGTGCTCATCAGATTGGCACAAAGCCAACAATTGAAACCGGTTTTTAATACCGAGCTTTTTATAAATATTATAAATATGGTTTCGCACCGTATTGGGCGAAATAAACAGCACCTCGCCGATTTCGGCATTATTGCGCCCACGAACAAGTTCAAAAATAATTTCGCCTTCACGCTTGCTTATATTGTTCTCGGTTATCAGTTTTTCCAGAGTAGAGATATCTCCCCCCAACATTGGTTTAGCCTGCGCTTCGTGAACTTTTTTAAGCAGAAGCAGCGGTGCAAAATGCATAAGATAATATAGATAGGGCGCTGCCACTACACCATCAAAACCGGGCACCAAGCGGCTTGAATAGACACTGCCCACATACACCGCATAGCCCGCCATGTAGATCGCGGCAAACATCCGGGACCCGGCCTCCAGAACACTGGCCGGATATTTTTGTGAAACCAATAGAAAATGAAAAGTTATGCCAAAACTGGAGACAATTAAACATGCGCCCAACACATCAAGAAATTGCCCTAGTTCAGCGACATTTCGCGACCTGAAATATCCATCGATAACATATACGCTGCCACCTATGACCACAAGACTTGCGATTGTATAAACTGGTGTAAGCCAGCGCCAGCGTGGCCGCTCCAATAGTTCCTGAAAAACCAGCAAGAAAAACCACACCTTCAACAGCGAAAGCGGAATTGCAAATAAAACAAACACCACGATGGCCCACGTGGGGTCAGTGCCCGGAACCTGTTGACTTGCATAAATCGTTACGTAAGGCCCGATCCAGTTTAAGAGACCGTAGCCCACCACCGCCAACGAAAAATAGAAATAATAATCAAGATAACGAGCCTGAAACCGTGATCGCAAGTCATGAGACAACCAGATGATGCCAGCACTGCAAATAACGGCGAATATAAACAGCGGGACAATTTGACCTAACACAGAATTGCAGCTTTCAAGATACGGGGCATTGATTACTCGGCATTATTCTAGTCGCCTAGACGCTATCATAGCATCAGCATAAATCCAATTCTGCTTCTAGTATTTCCCTACCAAACAGCAAAATGAGAGTTTCGTCCTATTGCTTAGTATGCCAGGAGTTTTTATGTCCGATGAGACGACAGTTAACGCCAATCAAAACAACAAGCCTGTGCAAAGGCATTTGTAAGTAAGGAGGAAGAAATGAGTATCTCGCTCTCATCTACGGCAAACAACCTGAATAACATGCCCCTAAAAGCCAGCGACCTGTTCTCGCGGGCAAGCCCTAAAGGCACATTGTCCCAAGTGCTGCAATTTCCGTTGATACGTATTTTTATCGGGCTGTTATTTCTTGCTCCGGTGCTCGCCGCTAGCGGTGCCTTTGTTTTGTTGGTTATCGAAAATTTAGAAGAGCCGTTTGCAACCTATATGGACATAGGGAGGCTGGTTGCCATGTTTGGCCTGTTCCTTGTTGCTTACCGCTATTACTGCAATCTAGTTGAGAAAAGGCCTGCGCATGAAATCAGCGGCAATGGCGCCCTTAAGGAAACCATAATTGGTGTCCTTGTGGCCTTTGGTATCGTGGGTCTTACCGTCGCTTTAATGGGCGCATCAGGGTACTATAAAATCCAATCTTTTGAACCCGCGATAATATTGATAAACTCTGCGGCCATGTATACAGCTGGCTCTATGATGCAGGAGCTAATCTCACGGCTTTTGATCTTTCGGCTGATAGAGGAATATGCCGGCAGCATAATTGCTTTTTTTGTGTCATCTCTGATATTTGGCCTGCTGCATTATGGTAATGACAATGCCACGATTGGTTCAGTAGTTGCGCTTACGATTACAAGTTTTGTCTTTGTTGGACCCTTTATGCTAACCCGCAGGGTATGGATGGTACTGGGCGTTCACATTGGCTGGAACTTTTCCCAGACCGGAATTTTCGGCATGCCTAATTCTGGCAATGCTTGGCCCGGTTGGATCAAGCCTACCATTGACGGCCCCAACTGGCTTACTGGCGGCGCTTGGGGTATTGAAATGTCATTTTTTACAATTGCGCTTGCGCTTCTTGTATCGCTTTGGTTCCTGAAGGCCGTTATTAAAAACAAACAAGTTGTTGCGCCAAAGTGGCGCCGCTAAGTAACCGTTAAGCTCATCAAAGCCCGTCTTTGAAATACTGACTCAGGTGATCAATCAGGAGCCGGGTTTTACCGGAAGGTAACGTCTGTTTGGGTAAACTGCATATATATTCAGATCAGGTCTTCCGGGTGCTGAGGTTTTCCGTACTTTTCAAAATATGCTGGGCTGGCACACACGACCCGCCTGCTCTCCAGTAGCTTCTTGGAAACAAAGCTAAAATCTTTCAGTTCGCCGATGCGGATTGAAAGAGAGAACAACGAGCGAGGACCAACCAACACTGACTAGCTGAAAAGCATGCACAGCTTTTAATTCGGCCAATACCATGACCCACGCCATATGGGTTGGCGACCAACCACTCCAACCGTAGTCCCGCACTCGGCTTAGGCCTCGGCAATGCCCAGATTAATGCCGCTGGTGCCAAGCAAATAGAAATTATCCTGGGCTTAACTGCGCACTTCAGGAACGCGCCAATATGTGCGGCAGGTTTGCCGCCCAGTCGGGGCGATGTTTGATCAGAAAATCAATGAACACACGGATGCGTTTGGAGACCAGTCGCCGGTCCAGATACAGGATATGATAAGGCTGCATGATCGGCCAATAGCGTTTCATCAAGGGTACCAGACGGCCCGCCTCCAGATCATCCATCACCATATAACTGGGCAGTTGGATAACGCCTGCGCCAGCCACCGCCGCATTCTTCAACGCTTCGCCCTCGTTAGCGATCAAACCGCCGCCCATCACTTTGCTGATGCTGTGGCCTTTCAGGGTAAAGCGGTAGGGGTATAAGCGCCCGTGCGCCGGGTTGCGGAACTGCAGGCAACAATGGCTGTCCAAATCATCAACGGTTTGCGGTACACCGCGCGCGGCCAGATAATCGGGGCTGGCGCACAAAACGGTTTGAACCTCGAAAAATTTACGCGCCACCAAATTGGCATTATCGTCCAGCGCGCCCGCCCGCACCACCACATCCAAACCGTCTGCTGCTAGGTCAGAAGCGCGGTCATCCAGCACCAGTTCAATTTCAACGTCCGGATAAAGACGCCGGAACTCCACAAGGCACTCCATCAGCCACATGCGTCCAAACACAACGGTTGACCCAACCACCAACCGGCCTTGCGGCACATCGCGTGTATCGGTTATTTCGCGCACCAGATCGTCGATCTCGCCGGTAAGGCGCGATGCCCCTTCCAGAAACCGAGTGCCCTCCGGGGTCAGACTTACGCTTCGGGTGGTGCGGTGCAGCAATTTAACACCCAAGTCTTGCTCCAGTCGCAACACGCCTTTGCTTGCAGCTGAGGTGGAGAGGCCCAACCGCGACGCGGCGGCGGCGAAGCTTCGGCATTTGGCAACCTCGATGAAGGTGGCGATATTGTTCAGGCTATGCATTTTCTATTCATGACATAAAGTGGATAAAGAAACGATTAAATTCCACTTATTGTTCTTAATTATATCCCCATATTCAGTTCATGAACGAAACAACAGGGCCGAATTTGGGGCCGAGTTTAGGGTCAGGAGAATATAAGATGGTGCCGCAGTCTTTAAAAATTATTCGCAATTCTATCTTCGCCGTAACGGTATCTTTGGCCGCAGTGATTGTGACCTTACCGAGCGGTGCATCAGACAAAAATCTCATCGATAAGATGGGTGCTTTCTCTGGTTTGGTAACCACAGCCAATTATAATCCTGACCTTGCGTTAGCCGTGGCAGAAAAGGGTGATCGCTACCGCGTGACCGGCACTTTTCCAGCCAATGATACGCTCTACAAAAGATCAATTTTCTCGGTAAAGTTTGACCAGAAAAACCTGTTGCCGCTCGCTGCAACCAGCAAAACGCTTACCGGCCTGAACAAACAATCTGGCCTGAAACAACGCCGCGATATTGCTTTCGACCGGGATCGGTCGTTGCTGGCTGATTTTCAACTGAACGGAAACTAAACTGAACTCTACGCACTTGAATTCCCTTTCCCTGATTGTTTCCTCGCAAATTTAATCAGGGACACCTATGTGGCCAGCGGGCAATTTTAAATGATTTCCTCCTCACGCTCGCTGGTCACTTTTTCCTCGGCGCGTCAAAGCAACACTCCGAAGTCTGTTTACCGCGAAGCCATTTTATCGCGAAGATTGACGCCGCTTCATCTGGGCTTTGCGCATGCCGTAAAACTCGGCGAACGACAGCGCGCCGTCACCGTCCTTGTCCACGGCTTTCAGGTCGCCCTTGTCCCACGAACGGGCAAGGCCGCCAGGCATTTCACTGCGTGCAAGCTTGCCGTCCATATCCTTGTCGGCAAACCCGTAAAACTGACGAATACCAAACTGAAGCGGGTCATGCACAACGTTATCGGCGGTTTCTGCGGTCCAGCGGAACATAAAGCTGCCATACAGCATTTCATCGTGGGATTGCAGGCCCCACGGCACGGTGCGATCAGGGTCAGGGTTCGCTAGATTCCGCGCAGAATTATCATAAATTGTGCGGTGGATAAGCTTCGCACCCTTGGGTACTTCCAGCGGTTCCGCGAGGCTGTATGTATGCTGCCAGTTAAAGTCATAATCTGGCACAGACAAGATAGTTTCCTCGCGCCCATCAGGGTAAACCACGTCAAAGACGCTTGATTTGCCGCGGTAATGCGAATGGGGAAACAGCATATAAATTGTTGCAGGGTTATCGAACTCAAAATAGGCTTGTTCTTTGTGGTCGGCTGCATTCGGCTCGATGCCAAGCGCAATGTTCAGCGCAACCTGTTGCCGCAGCGGAAACTTCGGCGGTGTCTTATGGAAATACAAGCCTAACCGCGTGTTGTCGGTCGTCGCGCGGCCAGAGGTCGTGTAATGCATCTGGAAGCGAAACTCGCCGCCTGCCTTCACAAACACACCTGTATCTTCAGGGTAGATATAACTTTCCGCGCCCGGCACAAAACCGATCAGATAATTGTCAAACACGTCTTGGTAATCACCCTCGCCGGGCTTGGTTACCTTTTCAGACGACCCCACCAGTGCGTGGTGCACGACGGTTTTGTCGCCCGGAACTACCGTCACAGCACGCACCCAAACATCCTCGCCCATGGGGTTCAAAACCGTCGGGAACTGATAATCAACAATGCCGGATGCTGGCACATCAAACGCCGGTGCGTCGATAATCAAATCAGGCTCACCCAGTGGCCACTGGGTTGCATCGCTAACGCGCGCCGCAAGCGGGTCAGGCCCATCGCCGCGCGGCGCCCCAGCTTCGATCCAATGAACAAGCGTCTGTTTTTCTGCGACAGATAGACCGCGCGCATTTGTAAATGTGCCCACATGCGGGTCCGCAGACCACGGCGGCATACGCTTGGTGCGCACCACTTCCCGGATCATTGGCGCAAAGCCTTCGATCATCGAGTAATCGGTCATCGCCCACGGTGCAATGCCACCTTCTTCGTGGCAATTGGCGCAATTTTTTGCCAGTAATGGGGCGATAGTTTCGCTGTAGCTGATCGCTGCATGTTCGGCCCGCTTGGCCGCCTCAGGCAGATTGACGATACAACCTTTGGAGCGCCGGATACGGGTTTCAATTTCCTCGCCTGTGATCGCAGCATTCAAAGCATCTGCCAGATAATGTTCGCTAGCCTCAGCGCGTTGCTGGCCGTATCCGAGCCGGTCATTAACCGGGCCGCGGTAGATAATGCTCCAGTCACTGGGCGAGATCACCAATACTTCGGCGGTGCGGGTTACGCCCAGCGCCTCGGCGACCAACTGGGTCTCATCGTTCAAAATCGGTATATCGTAGCTGAAATTTTCAGCCTCTTCAGCGATGGTTGAACGCTTGTCCTGGCGATTAGCGTTGAGCATGTAAAATTCAACACCTTTGCCCGCGAACTGGTCACGAACGGCGCTGTAATCTGACCATGCGTTCCTGACGATGGGGCAGCCATTGCCTTGTATCATGATCGCAATTGCAGGTGCGTCGTCATAATAATAAAGCTCATGGGCGCGGCCTTCGTGGTCCAGAAGCGAGAAGTTATCGACATAATCGTTGACGCTGCTGGCCGCCTCGCGGTCCACATTAGCCGCTGCGCCAGTTTGCTCTTGTGTAGCTGGGTCAGTGTCTGCGCTGCAGCTAGCAAGTGCCGCCGCCATTATAACCGTTAAGAACCGCATCGATGTCTCTCCTGACCCACAAATAAATACCTGTTTGTATCTATTACCTTTTTACGCAACTTCAAGGCAACCGGTTTACCTGACCGGATTGCTTGCCGGGCCGTCTTGCAGTACCCTATGGAAAACCTTGGGGAGGGTCATTATGATTTACAAAACATCATTCATGCGAACGCTAGCAGCAGTACTTTCAATATCGTCTTTAACAGCACCGAGTTTAACAGCGGAAGATACACCGGAAAAAGAGCCAGCGCCAATGCCGGTTCTAACTGGCTTATCCGCGGAAGCGGCCGCCAGTATTGATGGTCGGCAAAAGCAAATTCAGGAAATTGTAGATTCGTTATTTTCATTTTCTGAACTTGGCTTTCAGGAGTTCGAGACCCAGCGCTATCTAACCGACCTGTTGGCGAAAGAAGGCTTTAGAATTGAAAAAGAGGTTTCAGGCCTGCCGTCTGGCTGGTGGGCCACATGGGGCAGCGGCAAGCCGGTTATCGCGCTGGGCTCTGACGTGGACGGCATTCCCAAATCATCGCAAATGCCTGGTGTCGCCTACCGACAGCCTATGGTTGAAGGCGCACCTGGCCACGGTGAAGGCCATAATTCCGGTCATGCTGTTACAATTGCCGCCGCGCTGTCGGTCAAAGAAATTATGGAACGAGAAGGCTTGCCCGGGACCATCATGATCTGGCCCGGTATCGCTGAAGAGCTGGTGGCAGCCAAAGCTTACTATGCCCGTGATGGCCGGTTCAAAGACGTTGACGCCGCGCTCTTTACCCATGTGAGCCGAATGCTTGGTACATCGTGGGGCGGTGACCGGGGCACTGGTCTGGTCTCGGTTGAATATTCGTTTGACGGGGTGGCAGCTCACGGCGCAGGCGACCCCTGGCGTGGCAAAAGCGCGCTTGATGCGGTTGAACTGATGAATATCGCCTGGAACTTCAAGCGCGAACACCTGCGCCCCTTGCAGCGCTCGCATTATGTGATTGTGGACGGCGGCGACCAACCCAATGTGGTGCCGTCCAAAGCCAGCGTTTGGTATTTTGTCCGCGAGATAACCGCTGACCGCATCCGCGAAAACTTCGGGACCCTGCAAACCATCGCTGAAGCTGCCGCCCAGATGACGGGCACCACCGTTAAGCGGCGCATCATCGGATCGGCTTGGCCCCGCCACTTCAACCGCGTGATCGGCGAGCGTATGTACAAAAACATCCAGGCCGTAGGATTGCCGAAATGGTCAGACGATGACCAAACATTCGCTAAAGCCGTGCAAAAGCTGATGGAAGCCAAGGACCTTGAAGAAGAAGGCTTGGCCACCAAACTGGATGAATTTAAGGGTCCGCCCGAGAAACCCATTAGCGGCGGTTCGGACGACATCGGCGATGTGTCCTGGAACGTGCCAACGGTAACGCTGCGTTATCCGTCCAACATCGAAGGCGCTATTTTCCACCATTGGTCCTCTTCCATCGCGATGGCGACACCGATTGCCCACAAGGGGGCTACGGCTGGTGCCAAAGTGCTTGCGGCAACCATGATGGACCTGATTGTCGAGCCGAAAATACTGGAAGACGCCTGGACCTACTTCCGCGAAGAACAATCCAAAGACGTTGAATATGTGCCTTTTATCGGGCCCGAGGACACGCCAGCGATTGAGAAAAACGCGGCGATCATGGCGCAGTATAAAGACCGGTTGAGCAAGTTCTATTATGACCCGTCAAAATACGACAGTTATCTGGAACAGTTGGGCATTGTTTACCCGCAGCTAGAGAGAAAATAATGGTGCCAACTGCGAAAATGAACCGACGGGCCGTTTTAGCGGGACTAGCTGCCGCTGGTTCGTTAGCAGCCAGTGGTAGTGGGAAAGGCAAAAGTTTGGCGCAATCGAGGGAAAGCAAGCAGCAAACTAGGAGTTGGGACGCAGTTGTTGTTGGGGCCGGAGTTTTTGGCGCATGGACCGCAACCCATCTTCGGCGCATGGGCAAACGGGTTTTGCTGGTTGATGCCGCCGGGCCAGCCAATGTGCGCGCGTCATCTGGCGGTGAAACACGGATGACCCGCTCCGGCTACGGCGCTGATGCCGTCTATAGCCAAATGGCTACCGATTCGCTTGTGGAATGGAAGACGCTATCCGACAGGGCGGCGCTGCCGCTGTTTCACCAAACCGGCGTGCTGATGTTCTTCCAGGAAATGGTCGACTATGCGGCGCAGTCCATTGAGGTGCACCAGAAGCTCGACTTGCCGCTGGATGTTTTGGATGCGTCTGCCCTTACGGCCAAATTCCCCCAGATTGACTTTACCGGCGTTGAATTTGGCCTGTATGAAGCCGAATTTGGTGCGCTGATGGCCCGGCGCAGTGTGTTGCATTTGGTGGAAGACTATGTGCGGTCAGGCGGTGCCTATATTCGCGGCGAGGCAACAATCCCGCAGCCAGACAGCAACGGCCATTCGCTTGAAATTGACGGCGAGACAGTGCTGGCGGATAGCATTATCTATGCTTGCGGTCCCTGGTTGCCCAAACTGTTTCCTGACCTGCTGGGGCCGCGGTTTTTTGTCACCCGGCAAGCGGTGGCTTTTGTCGCGCCGCCCGTCGGCAACGATATGTTCGGCCCCGAGGCTTTGCCCGGCTGGGCCGATTTCAACGGCGGCGACCTTTATTACGGCTTCCCCGACATCGAAGGGCGCGGCTTTAAAATAGCTCACGACCAGCACGGACCTGTGTTTGACCCGGACAGCGGCGAACGCCGTATGACAGACACAGAATATAAAGGCCTGCGCGCCTTCATGGAACGCCGCTTCCCCGCCCTTGTGGGCCAGGCCTTTATCGGCGAGCGCGTATGCCAATATACCAACAGCTCCAACGGTGATTTCCTGATCGACAGGCACCCGGAGTTTGAACAGGTTTATCTATTGGGGGGTGGTTCTGGCCACGGCTTCAAGCATGGCCCTGAAGTTGGGCGCATGGCAGCCAAAATGGTTGCAGAGGTGGGCAGCGCACCGGCTGAACGCTTCAGCTTAGCCAGCAAACAAACCACCCATGACAGAGCGGTTATTTAACAGCCTTCTGCCTATTCATCGAATACAACGAAAGTAATAGCTATCTGGAACAGTTGGGCATCACATATCCGCAACTGAAACCGAAAGAAAAATAGCTTTCCGGGCCGTATGCTTTGAGTTCAAAACCTTTTATTGCTCCTGGCCGGGTTTATATGATCTGACCGCGTGGTTTTTTACATCATCCAGATAGAACCATGCGGCCTTATATTTCTTGCGGGCAAGCAATTGTGCCTGGTCCATATTGTGCGGTGATTGATTGTCAACACTGGCGCCAAAAACATGAATTGATTTTGCTTTGATTTTCTCTGCTTTGTTTTTGGGAAAATCAACAATGGCGGTATAGGAGTTGCCGCCTCGCTTGTAGCGTTTTTTAAGGCCGGAAATTCTGGTGTTGAAAGTTATCTGACTGCCGCCAGACCAGCTGGGAACCCCCGGCGTTGCTATACTTTCACATGTATCACAAAACTGCGGGACGCCCTTGGCGTCTAACTGCGGACGTTGTGCCCGGTTGATCTCTCCCCACGGTACACGCCAGTCTCCCCAATCATTTGTTAAACGCGCAACAACTTGCTCCAGTGCAGTGATCATTTCTTCCGAAGACGGATCCGATTGGTTTTGCTGCGACCTAAACACAGCTTCATACCAGTCCACATAAAGTGTTGGCGCCACTGCTTCCAGTGTCGCAGCACCGTCCCAGTTTGCCAGCAAGGTTATGATCGGTTCGAGGCGGTCGGCACGCGCCGGATCATTCTTCAGCACCACGTCATATGCCGTGATCAATAATGGCTTACTGACATCCCATTCTGACATGGTTGTATCGAAGCTTTCGCGTTCCCAACTGGCAAAGTCAAACCTGTCATATTGCGTCAAAATGCGCCGTGCATTGCGACTTCGCGCATTATCGCTTTCACGCACCATATAGGTGGGAAAGTCGTCCGGGTTTGGATCACTATTGCTCATGCTTGTCATGAAAGGTGTTGTATTGGTATTTTGAATAAAGTGGCTTTCAGCGTTTAGTACCTGCGGAATTTCACCTAATGCATGATATCCTTGCCATTCCGTCCCCGGATCACTGCCATCAACAGGTTTGTTCCAGTCATACCGCGCATCTTTTTTGGGGAAAGCACCGTTGTAGACAAAGAAAATATTACTATCCCGGTCTGCGTACATGTAATTACCAAACTGCATTTTCAGCGGCGAAACCGCAGCGATAAATTCGTCAAAGTTCTGGGAACGAGACATGGCATGCCATTGGTCAAGCCAGCCGGGTTCCTCGTATGCTGCAAAACGGGCAGATAGAAACTTTCCGTCCCTCAAGGCCAACACGGGACCATGATGGGTTTTACGAAATTTGACCGTTTTAACATCGCTGTCTTTGACATGAATTTCTCCCTGCCATTCTGTCGCCCTTCGAAAGCTTTCTCCGTACCGGTAATCAAGCGGATGCTCGCCAGCGCCAAAATGTTCAACCCAAGCATCTTCCTGATCGCCGTAATTATCGGTGCTAGCCCATCCTAGGTTTTCTCCAAACCCCACATAGGGCAGCGGAAAGCCAAACCGGCTGTATCCGGTAAAATTCCAACCTTCATCAGAGATCATATGCGCTTCATAAACCTGCCCCATGCCAAAAGCTGGCAAGTGCGGGTTGATGAAAAGATAGGAACCAGTTCCTTCAATCTTTGGGCCGTTGGCTGCCCACGAATTGGACCCGAAGGAACTTTGAGCCTCAGGATCTGTTTTTGGCACTTCAATCTGCGCAGTGGCCAACTGCTTAGCATTGATAGCTTCAAACGCTGCTTGTCGTTCAGTTGAAGTGAAACCAAGCCGCCCGAGAAAGCCGCCTGCATAATACATCCGCCGAATCAGCGCCAACGGATACCAGGGTTCAAAGTGGTTCAATAATCTTGGTTTGACGTTAGGGTTTTTGAGCAAGTAATGATTTAACCCGGCTGCGTAACCATTCAGCAATGCCTTTGTGGACTCCGATGCATTTTCATAATCTCGCCGGGAAAATTCGGGAATTTCAAGAGCTTTTACTACCCAGTCAGATAGCATTGTTTCTTCACCGAACAACTCGGCAGACCTGCCAACCGCTAGAATAAAATTCAGCTCTAGCTGGGTGAAATTATCCTCAGCCTGGGCATACGCCATTCCAAAAGCAGCATCACCGTCCGTTACACCGTGAATGTGCGGTACGCCGTAAGCGTCCCTGTAAATGGTAACATTTTGGGATTGATCATCGCTCGTGTTTTGCTGCTCGCTGCAGGACACAAGAAACAACGCACTACTACACACAAATATAATTTTTTGTACGGTGTTCATCCGTTCCCCCGTTTTTGAATGACGTCGCTTCAACTGGTAGAATAACGGGTCTCCAAATATTAGCAATCGTTCAACCATACGGTGGGATGAGGTGTTTCAATGGTGGGCCAAACTGCGCCCGAACCCCACCTTAATCGTCAAAGCCAACAAAGGTAACGGCATCCTCTAGCGGCTTGCGGTTGGTGACAACCGCGTTGGCCGGGAAGCTGTCGTCGGGGTAGCCCATGGCGATGCAAATCATGATGATCTGATCGTCGGCGATCTGGCCGTGCTCGCGCACAACAGGGGTTTGCATAATGCCCTGGCTATTGATGACGCAGCCAAGCCCGCGTGACCAAGCGGCGTTGACGATGGCGTTGGCGAGCCCACCGCAATCAAACGGGGCCACATCATCACCGTGTACGGACCGGTCGTAGGTAATAACAACCGATACCGGCGCGTCAAACTGGCGAAATCCGCGCAGTATCCAGTCATTGCGAGCGTCCTTATCGTGACGCTCGATACCCATCACGCCGAACAATTGTTTGGCCACTTCGATCTGACGGGTTCGGTGATCTCCGTCGTCGTAGGCGTGGCGCACGCGTATTTCGCGGGAATGCGGCACACCGCCAACGTTACGTTCCACATTACCCTTGCGGATTTCGTCGAGCGGTTCACCGGCAACAACGGTCATATTCCAAGGCTGAGTATTAAAAGAAGACGGTGCCCGCATGGCAAGGCCTATAACCTCTTTAATCACGTCTTTAGATACCGGTTTGTCTAAGAATCCGCGTGCACTACGCCGCCCCATAACCACATCATCATACTTCATAGTTCGCCCCTTATTCAAAAACGTCCAAGTTAAAACACAAATCGTGAACTAGCTTAGCTGCAACGCAGGGCAAGCCTTTGGTCGCCGAAACAGAATGTTTTTAAAAATGAGCATATAAGTATGATTGGAAAAGGGGCTGCCAAAGCAGCCCCAAAATCTGATTACTTCAAATCATTCCAGAACATTAGCGCGTTATAAACAAACGCATGATCATGGTGATTGAGGTGCCGGTGCATGGGGTTCCAACCAAAGAAAATCGCCTGTCCGTCTCCGACTGTGGTTTCCACAATTGCGGGCGCACCGTTCAGCTGTTTCTTGCCGCTCAGGATACCACCTGACAGCACCAAAGGTTTGGCCTTGGCGCCCTTGTCTTTCTTCTCGGACTTGTCGCCTTTGTCTTCTTTCTCTTCCTTCCACGGGCGAACGCTGGCCTTTTTGCTGCCAAACTGCGCCACCATCAGGTCCCGGTCATCTTTGCCAACACGCAAGAAGGGCGTGTTGCCGCGGAAGGCATGGGTTATCTCGTCGTAGCCAAAAGTAAGCGGTGACGTTTGGTCAGTGATCTTCACAGAGATGAACGAGCCCGGCGTATTAACCGAAGGCCGCGCCATCGACACGTCGGACGTCATACCGCTTTCTGCCGCCAAGCTGCCGCCAGACCCCAGACCGATGAAAGTACCGCCGCCGTTCATAAAGTCAGCCAGCGATGCCATGCCGTCAAAACCGAACCCACCGGTTACGTCAGGCGAGCTAACGATATGGCCGTGGCTAGGTGTTGCGTCGCTGGTTTCATACGCAAGCGGCGACCATTTTTTATCAACCCCGTTCAACAGCGCCTTAAAGCTGCCTCTGCGGCCGAAGCTGGGCGAGATGATGACATCATATTTGTCGCCCAGGTTGCCGGCCTTCAGCTCAGTTTTTTCAATGATGCTGTAAGGCACTTTTGATTGGTCGAGCGTATAGCGCACCCAGCCCGGGTCCTGCGTAGATATCCAGCTATGGAGCAAGCCAATACGCGGTACGTCCAGCTCAATCATATCGCCTTTGGGTAGGCTGCTTACGCCGTCTACCTCCAACAATGTGCGGCCAACAACTTCAGCCAAAACGCCCGCATCTGCTGTGGAACTCTCGATAAAGATTGTTCCCGCCGGGAAGGTTTTGCGGCCTACTTTAACTTCAGCTTTGGCGGCATGCATAGTTGCACCGGCAAGTGCGAAGCGAAGTTCGCCCAGCCCTTCCTGGCCTTTGTGCGCTACGGCATAATATTTCGCACGGCGCGGCAAGTCAGACGCTGAATAGAAAGCATCGCCGGTAGCGCCCGGCTTTGTTTTCAACTCCAAGACGCCTGCGTCTTTAACAAACTGGGTTTCAACACCGCGCATCAGCCCGAGGGTCCAGGCCACATCATCATAGGGCGGCACATCAACCTTTTCAGGGAACTTTTGGTTTTCAAACAGGGCTTTGGCAAACGGGCCGTAGGGCTGGTTAAGCTTAATAACAGCGTCGCCCTTGGCAACTTTAATATCACCGTATTCGCCTTTGGCATCTGCAATACTGACCTCAATGCCCTGTTCGATCACCAGATCAATCAATTCGCGGGCTGCACCGCCGTCTCGTTGATCATGGGCGATGACAATCGCTTTCATGTCACCTGAAGCACCGTCTGCAACCGCGTTTTTGGATTTGGTATAAAATCCGCGCACCAACTGGTCAGCGTTTTTGGAGGTATACTCTAACGACGCATACACGCCGCTGGACATATAGTTCACATTGTTCCGCATAGACCAAAGCGTTTCAGCGGCGGGCGGGCTTGGGCGGTACCAGGTTTTGTCCGTTATCTTGTCCCCGGCCATCCGGTTATCGCTTAGGTCTCGCAGCATGGTCTCAGAGCCGCCGTTGCCGAAGGTTTCATAAAAACGGCCGTTAGAGTTGCGGTTGTTGGTCATCCACAGCATGTAACCAGGCCACCAACCGGTGTAGAAACCCCATGTCCAAACACCGGGCATGCCTTTGGATGTTAGGCGGCTAACCTCATAGTTTGCGATGGAGGCCCATTCGGCAACTGTCGTTGCGCTAACGCCCGGATTATAGGGGCCGGTGCCGGTTGCCACATACAAGTAGGGCACGCTTTCGTGCAGATCAAGCGACATGGTCGGTTTATATTCCATGAAGCCTTTCAGGAAATTTTTGGTCATCGGCTGGGTAAGGCCGATGCCATCCCGATTGTTGTCATGGAAGGTGTATTTGCCCCAGAAAGGCGGGCCGCTTGGTGGCCGGTCATAATAATCTGTGCGGCCTTTGTTATGCTTGAGGAACCATTCGGTTGACCGGTTGCGGCCGTCCACCTCAAACACCGGCGTGATCATGGTGATGACGTTTTTGCGAATGTCTTTGAACAGGTCGCGCTCCTCGGCAGCCACCCGGTACGCAATTTCCATCGCAGTTTCCGGTGGGCCGTATTCGGTGGAATGCAAGCCAGCCGTGATCCAGTAAATGGGTTTGGCGCCGTCCATCAGCGCTTCAGCGTCGGCTTCGCTTTTGCCGCGCGGGTCAGCCAGTGCATTCAGGCGGGCTTTGTAATCATCAATATTTGCCAGCGTTTCCGGGTCGGCAATCAAGATCGCGATCATCTCGCGGCCTTCGGCAGTTTGGCCCAGGCTCACAACTTCTGCCCGGTCCGTTGCTGCGGCGATAGCGCGCATATAACCGTGAATTTCAGCCACATTTGTCATCTCGCCGGGGCTTCCGGCAATATGGCCGAGAAAATCACGCGGACTGGGGATAGTGGGATGATCGGGGATCACCGACACCCAATCATTGAGAAAACGTTTTTCTGTGGTTGCTGCGACAATCGCCGCGCTGGATATTTTGTCGACCGGTAAGCCGCCAACCGTTGCTGGCATGTCATCGTCTTGAGCCGCCAGCGAATTGCCGGCGACCATGCCGCCAACCAATATAGATGCGCCCGCCAACAGGCGCAGTTTGATATTGAATTTCATGATAGAGCCCTTCCCAAAGAATTCTTATGGGGGAAGGCTAGAACAAATCATCAATTCTACAAAGCATGAATCTGCTAGGTGTAAACATAAGGAAACAAATCAGCCTGGCGAATCATCGCTGGCCATGAGACTTTCGAGGCTAGCTTGCGCCCGGCTAGCCGACGAATATAGCCCAATTTTCACAGCAATATCACGCGCTTCAATAAAAGCTATCTTTGCGTTCTCAATATTGTTTTGGCCAACGTGAAATTTCCCGGCTACAAGCAACGCCCTGACTTTACCGCTCGGCGACGACATTTCTTCTGCCGCCTTCAGAGCGTAATCCAGCGGTACCGCCGCATCCTCAATGCGCCCTTCGTCCACTAACGCCGACGCCAGGGTGATGGCCGCGAACATTGCCGGGTCTTTCAAATCTCCTCTAACACGGTCCGCAAAAGACTGCTTAAAATGTGGGATCGCCGCTGCGCGGTCGCCAGACTCAAGATAAATATAACCAACATGCCTGCCATAGTCCGCGAGCATAAGGGCGCGAGGTTCGCCAGTGCTGCGCTCTAGCACCAAGGAGCGGTCAAAAAATTCGCGTGCTTCAACCAGTTGCCGCCGCTGTAAATAGATCAAGCCCAACGCGTGCACTGCGTCCGCCTGACCAACAATATCTTTTTCTGCGGTGAACGCGGCAAGCGCGGATCGGCCATAATGTTCGGCCTTATTAAACTTTCTCTCGGCCACCTCAGCCCAGTAGAAATATTTTGAGCGAACTAAGGCAACACGCGCTTTGGTTGTCGGGTCTAGGCCCGCTGTCAATTTTTCAGCAACCTCAATGTGAGCCAAACTTTCTGCAACGGGCCGCGTGTTTTGATGCAGACCGATGCGGTCATATATAGCCCATAATTTCAGGTGCAGTGTCACCCGTTCTTGAGCTGTGGTTTCCGGGCAGGTTACGACGTGCGCGGCCAATTGCTTCGCCGCTTCCAGTTGACCCTCGTTAAATTTGGCATCGATGGTAGCAAGCTGCTCGCTGTAGGGAGCGCATTTTTCCGCAAACGCTGCCGGCAAAAACAGTTGAATGATGGCGGCGCTCAACAACCCGGCAATCGTGCGTGTTATTGCTTTTGGCATGAACATCCTCCCTGACAGTCCTATGCGGCAGCACTACGCTGCAACCGCAGTAAAGGGTCGAGGATTGGCATGAGTTCGGCAATTGAAATGCGGTGAAAGGAGTACCAAACGAGACGGTTGTTATATCTTTTTAACGAATCCGGATTTCAGCTTCATCGCGCCGATACCATCGATTTTACAATCGATGTCGTGGTCACCGTCCACAAGCCGGATGTTTTTAACTTTTGTGCCCACCTTGACCACCAAAGAGGATCCCTTGACTTTGAGATCCTTGATCACGGTGACAGTGTCACCGTCCGCCAGCGCATTGCCGTTAGCGTCTTTAATGATTGGATCTGACGAATTGTCCTCGGCACCTTCAGTGGCAGACCATTCATGGGCGCACTCAGGACACACTAACAAGGCACCATCTTCATATACATAGCTTGAATGGCACTTTGGGCAGGCAGGCATGTCGCTCATTACAAGTCTTTCGGGTATAGAAGATGATGGGCCGTTGGGTCCCATATGAAAGCAGTGGTGATCCCGGGTGGATTCGAACCACCGGCCCCCAGATTAGGAATCTGGTGCTCTATCCAACTGAGCTACGGGACCATCTTTGCAGCTTGGCACCGGGCTTACCGACAATTGAGCAGCAGGTCAACATGTAGCATTACCCGCATTGGTGGTGTTATGCTATTATTAAATGTATTCAACACTTTAAGTGACCTGCCTCCAAGCATTCGCGCACAATAGACTCGGTTGTTGTTTGTACTTACTTTACACTTTTAGTGCACACTGGGGCTACCTGAATAGGGTGGTTAATGCAGCTAATTAGACTTATTTCACCGGTTATTGTCGCGACGGTCGCAAGTTTACTCGCACTGTCCGGTATCGCTGTGTTTTTCGCTGATCGCCTCGATACCAATTCCGTTGCCTCTGAGCGGCGAATGATGTCGCGGATGGTTTCGCGCGTGCCCGCTAATTTGGCAACACTCGCCGAAGACAATAGCTGGTGGGATGAAGCCGTTGACAATATTCACCTCGCGGAAAATCAGGATTGGCTATCGGCAACACTCGGCGGTACCGTTGCGGGCATCGGTGATGTAGAAGGCACCATAGTTTTAAGATCCGACAATAGTATTGTTTTTTCCATCGATGGAAACGACCGACTGGCTAATATTAATGGATTATTGTTAAATGGTCTCAGCAACGCAATCGCCAGTTTAGAAGCTATTGACGCGGATGTCGGTGTATCAACAAATGGTTATGTCACCAGCGACGGACGGGTTTTTGCACTGGGCATTAGCATGGTGCAACCATCGGGGTATAAAGTTTATGACCCGCCGCTTGGCACCCAGCGACGCCCGGTTGTAATTTTTTACCAGGAGATCCACCAGGAGCTAATTCAATCTTTTGCACAATCAAGCGAGCTTCGTAACCTTAGTTTCAGACGCGGCGAAAAAGTGGCTTCACTCGATAATCAGGATGCCGTTGTAGATTTAACCGGCATCAACGGACAGCCGCTGGGTTATTTTTTCTGGTCGCCAGTCAAGCCCGGCGCAGAGCTTTTGCAGCAGTTGCTTTGGCCCGCGATCTTCCTTATGGGACTGATCATCATTGCCGTAGCAAGCTTCGTACGGCGGGCGCAGACTCTGATCAATGACCTTGCAAAAGCTGACCGCGCCAAAATGGCATTCCTGGCCTCCATGAGCCACGAGGTGCGCACCCCCTTGAACGCAATCATCGGCTTTGCTGAAATCCTCAATCTTGGACTTCACGGCGAGATTAAGGGCGCAAAAAACAAAGAATATCTGGAAATCATTCGCACCAGTGGCGAGCATTTGTTGATCGTTATCAACGACATTCTCAATATCTCAAAGCTGGACGCCGGCAAAATGGAAGTTTTTGCGGAGGCGATGGACCCGGTGGAAGTTATTGCAGAGTCAGTGCGTATAATTGAAACCAGCGCCCGGGAGCGATCAATCCGGCTGATTACAGAGTTAAAATCAGCGGTCATTGTCAGTGACGAGCGGATAATTCGGCAGATTTTGATCAATATTCTGTCCAACGCGGTTAAATTTACTGCATCGGGCGGTCAGGTCTCTGTGCTGTCGGAAACCACCACAGACACATACATAATTACTGTTGCCGACACCGGCATTGGCATGAGCAGGGAAGAAATTGATGTGGCGCTGGCCCCATTCGGACAGGTGAAAAACAACAGTCAAACGACAAGTGCAGGTACTGGCCTTGGGCTGCCGCTCGTGAACCGGTTTATTACCTTGCTCGGGGGCAAGATGACCATTCGGTCTGCGCCCGGACACGGCACCAGCATTAAGCTCGAATTCCCCAAGGCGGCGCCAAACCAACCCGCCAACGCAGAAGCTGCGCAAGAACTTCTCTATTAGACCATGTTCGAATGAAATGAATACGTTGCATCTAGCCGAGGGAAAAGCGGCGGGCATCACATAATTTTATGGCGCGCAAGCCGGTTGTAATAAGGCATCGCCTGCTTTGCCAGCATCTCCAAGTGATCCGGCAACGCCCCCTCAAACGGTGGTCGGCTTTCAAAAACCGTTGATTTTTCAACATTTGCATACCACCAGGGTGCCCATGCACCGTCGCTGGCGCGCGGGCCGGGCGGCCACGCCAACATTGCATCTTCAAACGGGATGCTAAGGCGCGCGCATAAGGCTCGCAGAATGGCCGGTGGGTTGCGCAGCAGGTCATCGCTGTCAACAACGATTGGGGCTGTTTTTTGCCCACTGGCGACAAAATCATATATCTCAGCAAGCTGCCGATACCCTAAATCATCCAACACCGGGTTAACGCGCTTTTTCACATAACTAGCAATCATTGCCCGAGGCTCGCGCAACAAAAAGCAGTTTTGAATACCTCTCGCCCATTCAAGCGACACGCCGGGGATAATATGGTGGCCCATTTGTTTCTGATATTGTACCCGGACGCCCGAGGCCAGCGGCGCCATCAGCTTGGTTACAACGTCGTCTGCGTCATGCGGCTGGCTACCTAGAACCGTGTCACGGCCGGGATGGTCAATCCCCGTTTTATCCAGATAGTGAGCATAAAATGGTTCATCAACCACAACACAATCCGAGCGATTTTCGAACGACCGCATCAGGGCAGTTGAGATATTTCTTGGGCCAGACCACATGGCGACCCGGCAAATTTCGCTTGCGCCACCTGCCATTTACCGCCCTTCAAAAATAGATGCCTTAAGCTGCCGCTGATACGCTGCGCGCAACCGGTTAACCATGGGCCCGGCACCGCCGCCGTCCTCGCTGATCGACCTGCCGTCAACCTCATAAACCGGTACCAGCCCGGCATAGGTGCCGGTGACAAAAGCCTCATCGGCACTGTAAACGTCAGCCAGGCTGAAGTTCTTTTCGAACACCGCTATGCCTTCCTCGCGCGCGGCTTCAATAACAACCTTGCGCGTTACACCGCCAAGGCAAAACTGGCCGGTTGATGTCCACAGCTCACCGTCCCGCACGATAAAAAAATGCGTTGAATTACACGTTGCGACAAACCCATGTGGGTCCAGCATCAAGGCTTCATCAGCACCGGCTTTGGTGGCCTGAATACAGGCGAGGATACAGTTGATTTTTGAATGCGAATTTAGCTTTTGGTCCTGAACATCAGGGTAGCCGCGGCGTACATGAACCGTAAACAACCGAATACCCTGATCCAATGTTTCCTGAGCCGGCAATTTAAACTCGGGGACAATAACAATTGTGGGCGGGCTGATCGTCACCCGCGGGTCCTGATAAGGTGTTGCCTTGATACCCCGGGTTACCATCAGGCGGATATGGCCGCCTTCTTCCATCTGGTTGGTGTCAATAGTTTGGTATAATCGCTGAGCCAGCTCATGCTTGGACAAGGGGATGGTCATATCCAGCGCTTTGGCACCGTCATACAAACGCCTCAAGTGGCGGCCCAGGAACACAATAACGCCTTGGTGGACCCGCAAGCCTTCCCAAACGCCGTCTCCCAAGATGAAACCACTATCAAAAACAGATATTTTGGCGTCATCCCGGTGAAAAAATTCACCGTTGATGTTAATTTTGATATCCGCGTTGCGGGGGTCTGCCACATAATCATGGGTGCCGTGAGCCATTTAAAAAGCCTTTCGTTGCCACCTACGCTAATGCCACTAGAATAGTGTGCGAGAAGGAAAGCATGTGGTCAAAGTATGGAACAGGTCAACCCTGATATTTGTCAGTGCTGTCAGCATGGCACTGGCGGCACCGTTAACGCTGGCCGCTTCGGCCATGCCGGTACCTGCAACTCTGACAACATGCGGCACTGCCAAAGTGAAGTTGGTAGAAAGTGGCGACACGCTGGTAACAACAGACGGCCTATATATCCAGCTGGCGTTGATTAAGGCACCCGAACTATGGCCGGAAGGATCCGCCTATGCCAGTTGGCCTCACGCCGTTTGGGCCCGAGATAAGCTTGAGCGCACGGTTAAAGGCAAAACGGTTGGGCTTTTCTGTGAAGGCGAGACAACAAGTTTCGACGACCGAAAAATTGCCCACATACAGTTGCCCACCGGCGAGTGGATTCAAGATATATTGGTAAAACAGGGCGCAGCTTATGTATTTCCGCGCAGCACTCACCAATCTGGATTAGAGCGTCTTTATGCAGCTGAAGACACTGCCCGCGGCCAAAGCATCGGCATTTGGCAGACAACTAAAATAGTGTCGGCGGACGGCGAAGATATTCGTACCGGCTGGTTTCAGATTGTTCGCGGGACCGTGTTGAATGTGGCCTCGGTGGGTGGAAAAACATTCTTGAATTTCGGTACCGATTGGCGCCGTGACTTCACCGCCGAGATACCCGCATCTGCCCTGCGGGCGTTCAAAAAAGCCGGGGTTGATGCATCCTCTTTTCAATCAAAACATGTGGAAGTTCGCGGCTGGGTTACCTGGAAAGGCGGCCCGCATATAATGCTGGAAGGGCCGGGTCAGCTCCGAACGGTTGCTCCGTAACTGCTATCGGGTCATCCGCCAGCAAGGCCCGCGGTAACAGGGTCACCGATTCGGCGAACAAGCGAGTCGCGCAATTTCCCCAGCGCTTGAGCTTCAAGCTGGCGCACTCGTTCTTTAGAAATACCAAGTTGAGAACCAAGAACCGCCAATGTGACGCTGTTTTCTTTCAGCTGACGCTCGCGGATGATGAAGCTTTCGCGGTCTGTAAGATCGTTCATGGCATCCTTGATCAAAACAGACTTCTTGTTCCGATCATGGGTAGCAATATAAAGCGTATCCGGCTGCGGCGTGTCGGCCACCAAAAGGTCTTGCCATTCCTGTGCCGATTCGTCGGCCACAGGCGCATTCAGTGATCGGTCAACACCCGACAAGCGGCCTTCCATGGCCTCAACATCACGCAGGCGCACACCCATTTCATCAGCGATCTGGTTTCGTGCCTGAAAAGTAAGTGGCCGGTCGGCGTCAACACGCATTTTTGCCTTCAATCTTTTCAGGTTAAAAAACAGCGCTTTGTGGGCTGACGTGGTTCCGGTGCGGACGATCGACCAGTTGCGCAACACATAATCCTGAACTGCTGCGCGCACCCACCAAGAGGCATAAGTAGAAAACCGTACTTCGCGCGCTGATTCGAAACGGTAGGCCGCTTCCATCAGGCCAACGGTGCCTTCTTGTATCAAATCTGAAACTGGTAGGCCGTAATGTCGGTAACGGCTTGCTGCGGCTACAGCCAATCGCAAATGCGCTTCGGTGAGTTTCTTGAGCGCATGCTCGTCGCGATCAGTTTGCCAAGCAATTGCCAGGTCGATCTCTTCTTCGCGCTCCAGCATAGGAGCCTTCATCGCAAATCGAATAATTCGCCGGTCATCACCGGTTGCCCAATTGCCTGCCGCCACGTCTCTCTCCGCTTGCAGAATTAATGCACCTGATTAATCGAGAGCATTATCTACATTTTCACAGAGTTTGACAGTGTTTTTTTCAAACATTTTTGAATTGGCCCTATTCAAAAAAAAACCCGCCACAAACGGCGGGTTTTCAAAAGCTTATCCAGCGACGATTTAAGCGGCAAGTTCCTTCTCGAGCTTGCCCATCGCGGCTTCTTCATCAATATCCTCAACGGCGGCCAACTCGCGCGCCAGCCGGCCAAGAGCTGATTCGTATATTTGGCGCTCGCTATAGGACTGTTCCGGCTGATCATCGCCGCGGTGCAAATCGCGAACAACTTCAGCAATGGATACCAAATCACCAGAGTTGATCTTGGCCTCATATTCCTGTGCCCTACGGCTCCACATGGTCCGCTTAATGCGCGCTCTGCCTTTAAGTGTAGTGAATGCTTTTTGCAGGGTGTCATCAGATGACAAACGGCGCATACCGCTAATTTCGGCTTTATTGGTAGGCACCCGCAACGTCATACGCTCTTTTTCAAAGCGAATAACATATAGGTCCAACGACGAACCCGCGACTTCTTGAGTTTCAAGCTCGGTCACCCGGCCAACGCCGTGTTTAGGGTAAACAATATAATCACCAATTGAATAAGGAAGATTTTTAAATTTAGCCATATTCCGTTACATCCTTTTTATTGTGGCACACACAGTTTTACGCGAACAACTCCAAGTCAGACAAACCTTCCACCCACCAAACTCAGGTGGCCCCCATAAAAGGTTCAAATGTTCGTGTAAACCTCGCCTAATGTTATCAAATTCGAGATCTTTATCGTTCAAAATCCAATCGAATCGGCGTGCCTGATAGTTACTAACAAGTTACAGGCTGCACAAACTTCAGCGCCGCATATTTCCAAGCGGCGCTTTTTTAAACGTTTATGATATTGGTTTAATATCAATATCTTAGCCGATGCCGTTGCAGGCATTTATCGGCAAGGTCATCAGGCAATCAAGCGGCCCAAACGTTCATTTCATGCAGCAATCCACGTGAGTATAACATAAAACACACTCAAAATGTACCCCCTAAGCGAGTCGAAACGCTAAAATGCGGGGTGATTCGGCCGTTTTTGTTGGGTTTTTCTGTCATTTTACAAAAAAACCGAGTTACAAACCCGGCTTTTAGAAATCAACACTAATGCACAGCTAACTCAATCGCCAGCACCGGGCTTAGCGGAGAACAGCTCCATCTTACCCTCTTTGCCTTTCCAATCATCAGCATCCGCAGGCTGCTCGCCCTTGGTGGTAATATTGGGCCATTCTTCCGAATATTTGGTGTTCACTTCCAGCATTGCCTCTAGGCCGTCCTCAGTGTCTGGCAAAATGGCTTCAGCAGGACATTCGGGCTCGCACACACCGCAATCAATGCATTCATTGGGGTTGATCACCAACATATTCTCGCCTTCATAGAAGCAATCGACCGGACAAACCTCTACGCAGTCCATATATTTGCATTTGATACATGCTTCCGTGACGATATAGGTCATCGGTGTCTCCTTGTTTTTCCAGTATTGCCTTCAAGGAAGTTCAATTTCCCTAAAAGCGTGGCCCGTTAAATGATTTTATGCCGAAAAGAAGTGCGCTCGGCAATGCCTTTTCTCATCTCGAGGTAAATCAACTTTTTCGCTGAAGCTTGTCAAGTGCTCGGCGATCGATTTTTGTCGGCCTGCCCATACCTCTTTCGCGGCTTGGGTTAAGAGGTTTTTCCGGGTTCCCAGCGGCACTTTCTCCCGGCGGTGTTTGATCTTTATACAAGAGGGCCGCTTCCGATGCCGGACCGCGGCGCACCCCCAGCGCAACGATTTCGATCACCTTGACCTCGTCTGCTTTTGGGAACGTCAGCACATCACCTACCATAATCATTGCGCTGGCTTTTTTTACGTGCTCGCCGTTGATCCGCACCTTTTTAGCCCTGCACTGCGCCGCCGCCAAGGACCGGGATTTATAAAACCGTGCCTGCCACAGCCACTTATCAAGCCGCAACCGCCCAATAGAATTTTCCAGCGCACTCATCTTTCGCTATTTTTTCTTAGACAACGCATCTTTCAAGCCAGCCAAGGCTGCAAACGGCGAGTCGGGATCCATGCGCACAGGCTTTGGCTGCGGCCGCGCGTTATGCGGCCGTGGTCCAGCTGGTTTGCCTTTGCCGGGGCGATCTCGACCTTTGCCTTTGGCGCGCTGGTTATCCCGGTTATCCTTGGCACTACGCCCGCCGCGACGTTGATCATCTTGCTTAGCCCCGCCCCCATCGCTCTGCGGTTTTCTATTCTGCGGCTTACCTTGCGGTCGCACTGGCCGTTTCGGTGCCCACATAAAGACGTGGCGTTCGACCGGCGCTGCCGCATCTTCGATCTGCTCTTTAGCGGTATCGGTTTCTGCCGCAGGCGAATCAGAAGCGTCGTCTTCGTCTTTCGATTTAGCCTGTTCCGCAGATTTTGCTTCGTCTGCGACAGCGCTAGCAGCTTCACTGGCCACCACTTCCGCACTATCAACCGGCGATTCTGCTTCAACTGTTGGAACGCTCACCTCAACGGGCGTTTCTTCAGCGGAGGCGCTTTCAATTTTTGCGTGTTCGTCTGCTTTAGGCGTTTCGTCTGCTTTAGGCACTTCGTCTGCTTTAGGCTCTGGGGCAGTTTCCACCACACGGCGTTCGTTTTTATACCCAATGCCCTGCATCACTTCGGCGAAGTCATCGCCGGACAGGCCAACCAGACCCATAATCTCAGGGGTAACATCAAACCAGTTGCGGTCCTGACCCAAGGGTCGCACAGCATCAGCGAGGCGTTCAAGCATATCCATGCGCACGGCTTTTTTGCCAACAACATGAAAGCCGCACATTTCGTAAAAGGTGTTCGGCGCGGTTTTGTCCGTATCAACCCACACCATGCCCGGTGTCGGCAAAGACGGCAACGCCGTCAGGTTTCCAGCCATCGCCCACATCATCAACCGCAGCTCAATGGCGTGTGGCTTTAGCACCAACGGCATGTAAAGACTGGTGGCACCAATACGGATGCCAAAGCGGCGCAGTCCCTTGCGCGCATCTTGGTCAATTTGGCGTAAATCCCCGGCAACTAACTTGCGCGGCAACACGCCGTAATTTTCCATCAGCCGGAAAGCAACACCGCGCACCATACCCGATAGCGGTTCAGTGCCTTCGGGTGGTTCGACCTCACCGTTTAATTCCTGCGCCAGTTTAACCAGCGGATCCAACTTCTCGGTAATACGAGCATCCAGCCAGTCCTGTGCCCGGCCGCGCACCAGTTCTTTCATCTCGTCGGACAAAAGCGTCGAGGACAAAAGCTTCACACGCGGCGCCATAAAGGCACCAATGTCCTGCACGGTGCCAATGGGCGCGCCTTCCCACATCAGTTGCGGATTGGTCAAACCAGCGGAAAAATCAAAGGTCAGGGTTTTATAGCCCACGTTAGCGAACAATTTAGCCTTGCGCGTCAGCTCGACCTGCAGCGCAGTTTCAGCGGCCGCTTTCAGCACTTTCTGATCGTCGCGCGCCGCACCCGGTTCAACCTTAAACGAGAAGCCTTGCACCTCGCCGATTTCGTGTCCTTCAACAGTAACCTGTTGTGTCTCTTTATCTATGCTCACACTGAGCTCACCCCTTTGCCTGAGCGAACGCATGAGAACCGCGGTTCGGCGGTCCACAAAACGCTGGGTTAATTTTTCATGCAGTGCGTCTGACAATCGGTCTTCAACACTACGGGTCACATGGGCCCAATGGGCCGCATCCTGCAGCCAGCCTTTGCGGTGGGACACGTAGGTCCATATGCGGATGCTGGCAATTCGGCCGGCCAAGGTATCTATATCGCCGTGACTATTGTCAAGCCGCTTCACCTGCCGCGCGATCCAATCGTGCGAAATAACCCCTGCCGGTGACATTAATTCACTGTAAATCCGTCTCAAAGTGCCGAAATGGTCCTCGGGCGACAATTTGCGAAAATCTGGAATTTGGCAAACATTCCAAAGCCTTTCGACCGCGTCGCGGCTTGTTGCCATCGCCTTGACGCCGTCATCGGCTGCGATTGCCTTCAGTGCGAAGGCATCCACCGCGCCGCGCACTCTATGCAGGCCTTCGGTCGTTGCCGGCATCTCCAGTGACCGGAAAAGCCGGGGAATCGTCGAGAAATCCAGCCGGTGGTTGCGCCAATAAATGCCTTTAACCGGCTCAAAACGATGGTCTTCGATTTGGGCGATCATCGCCGGGTCCATCGCTTCGGCCTCACCGCCGCCGAGGGTTGAGAAGGTGCCGTCATGTTTGTAGCGCCCGGCACGCCCGGCAATCTGCGCCGCCTCAGCTGCTGTCAGGTCGCGGAAGCGCCGACCGTCAAACTTACCAAGACGGGAAAAGGACACATGGCCAATATCCATATTCAAGCCCATGCCGATGGCGTCGGTGGCAACCAAATGCTCCACGTCGCCCGACTGGTACATTTCCACCTGCGCGTTACGGGTTCGCGGGCTAAGTGCCCCCATCACGATAGCTGCTCCGCCTTTTTGGCGGCGCATCAATTCGGCCATGGCATAAACATCCGCCGCCGAGAAACCCACCACGACGCTACGTCGCGGCAGTTTTGATATTTTGACAGGTTTAACATGGCTCAACAGCGAAAACCGGTCGCGCCGCACAATCTCTGCCTCGGGCACGAGGCGGCGAATAATCGGCCCCATGGTTTCCGCGCCCAACAATAGCGTTTCAAAGCGACCCCGACTGTGCAGCAAATGCTCGGTGAATATATGGCCGCGCTGGGGGTCGGCGGCCATTTGGATTTCATCAATGGCAACAAAATCGACCGGGGCGGTGCGCGACATGGCCTCGGCAGTGCACAAGAAATAGCGCGCGCCTTCAGGCACAATGCGTTCCTCGCCGGTGATCAGGCCAACCTGGTTTTTGCCTTTAACCGCGACAACCTTGTCATACACCTCGCGGGCCAACAGGCGCAGCGGAAAACCCATCATGCCCGACGAATAACCAAGCATACGCTCGACGGCATAATAGGTTTTGCCGGTATTGGTGGAGCCAAGAACGGCCTTGATGATGCCTGACATAAAAATGCTCAATTGAAAGCGGCCAATAGAATTCGGCCTAGCTATTCCGATAAATAGAACCCGCAGTGCATGGTTACAATCTGTTTTACCGCTTTTCTTAGAACAGCTATCAAATCCCTGTGTCCGTCCATTGCGCGACATCCCGTAGCAGGCTAGTGTTCTGGATAAGTATTGGGCAAGCAAGGGAAGGGTTTACTCATGGCAAAAAAAGTTGATCGGCGACAGTTTCTAAAGGCATCCGGCGCAGCAGCGAGCGGTATCGCTGTTACCGCGGGGGCATTGGCGCAGGACGCTGGCCCTCCGCTCAAATCAGCGGCTGATCTCGGGATTGCTGAGAAACTGGCCGGAGTTAACTATACCGACAGTGAGCGCGCGGTGATCTATGACAGCCTTGAGGGCATGGTTGATCGTATCAGGGCACGCCGCGACGGCACCACCATCGAAAACACCGATGCGCCAGCGCTAACGTTTGATCCGCGCCTTCCGGGCGAAAGCTATAAAGCGCAAACAAATACTGTGCGCTTGGCTGGAACTCCGACAAGGGCGTTACCCAACGATGAAGACATCGCCTTTGCGTCAGTGAGCGAGCAGGGCGCGTGGTTGCGCTCGGGCGCGCTAACCGCCAACCGGCTGCTGGATATTTATTTAACCCGCATCCGTGCGCACGGCCCCAAGCTGGAGTGTTTCATCACTGTGATGGAAGAAAGCGCGCGCCGAGAAGCCTTTCAGGCTGATAGCGAACTACGCGCTGGCCGCGACCGCGGGCCGCTGCACGGCATTCCATACGGTATGAAAGACCTGACCGACACGGCCGGCGTTGCTACCACATGGGGCGCGGCGCCCTACAAGGACCGCGTGCCCGCAGAGGACGCCGTGATCGTCAAGCGCCTACGCGAAGCTGGTGCTGTCCTTGTGGGCAAAACCACCTTAGGGGCACTGGCCTACGGCGATAAATGGTTCGCTGGCACCACCCGTAACCCCTGGAATACCGACGAAGGCTCGTCCGGTTCAAGCGCCGGGTCAGCCTCGTCTACTGCGGCCGGGCTGGTGAGCTTTGCCATCGGCACTGAAACGCTGGGCTCCATCGTCTCGCCCTCCAACCGCTGCGGCACCACCGGCCTGCGGCCAACATTCGGGCGTATACCGCGCACCGGGGCGATGGCGCTGTGTTGGTCTCTCGATAAATTCGGACCCATCTGCCGGTATGTTGAAGACACAGCGCTTGTATTAGCGGCGGTTAACGGTGCTGACGTTGGTGACCCCAGCTCCCTTGAATGGGGTTTTGACTATGACGCGGCAGTGGCAACAGCACAGGACATCAAAATTGGTTACAATCCAGCGTGGTTTGAAGGCGACAATGTCACTGCCAGCGAGAAGGCAATGCCCGATATGGTGCGCGAACTTGGCTATGACCTGACAGAAATCACCCTGCCTGACCTGCCCTACGGCTCGCTGGTTACCTTGCTTGAGGTAGAGGGCGCAGCGGCTTTTGAAGAAATGACCCTGTCAAACCGCGACGACATGATGACCTGGCAAGAGCCGCGTGCCTGGCCTAACACATTCCGGTCGGCGCACCTGCATTCTGCGGTTGAAGCCATGCAGCTGGACCGCTTCCGGCGGCAGGTAATGCAAATGATGGCCGACGTTTACAAGCAAGTGGATGTGATTCTGTGCCCTAACTTCGGCGGCGGCATGCTTCTTATCACCAATTATACTGGTCATCCGTGCCTGATTTTCCCGGCCGGACTGGAAACCCGGGAAACTGTGCCCCTTACCGGGCGACCCGTGCCGGAAGAACGGCCCACAAAATCGGTGCCGCAAGGCTTTACCCTGTGGGGCAACATGTTCCGCGAGGATCAGATACTGGCGTTGGGCAGCCTTCTGGAGCGACAAATCAACTTCAAAGCCAACAGACCCAAGCTTTAAAGCGGTGCAATAAGGCTTGACCCAACCGCACGAATCGCATAGAGACGCGCGGTGCTGGCGGTCTAACACCGGATGGCACTTGAACGATCAAAAGATTCTCAAGCCAAAGGCTTGATAGAAAAACAAGGATAAGATCATGGCTCGTGTATGCGAACTTACTGGAAAGCGCGTGATGTCAGGCAACAATGTCTCGCACGCTAACAATAGAACCCGTCGTCGTTTTTTGCCAAACCTGACCAATGTTACATTGATGTCAGACATAACTGGTCGCTCTATCGGCCTGCGCATCTCTGCACATGCGCTGCGCTCCGTTGAGCATAATGACGGTCTTGATAACTTTTTGCTTAAAGCTAGCGACGGTGACCTGTCATCTGCTGCGCTGAAACTGAAGAAAGATATCAAGAAGAAAATGGCGGCTGTATAAGCCGGTCTTTGCTGGGCAGTATAAGCCCGCATAAATAAAGAATTCTAACGCTGTACCTTTTAAAAGGTGCGGCGTTTTTTATGACATCCTATGGTTTAATATTTGAGGCATTGCCTGCCATAAGCCAGCGCCCACCTATTTTTTTTGCCATCATTACCCAGCCCCAGGTTTCATCGAAACTGTCGCCGCTTGGCGTGAGCTTGCCGGTGGCATTAACCTGTACAGATGCCCAACCGATATCGCCAGCAGCTGATACTTCAATTCGTGGGTGTTGAAGGTCAGTATAGGATGCGTACTTACGCCGAGCGAAGGTGCCAGTGAATGTCTCGACCATAGATTGAGGGTTAATATCAAACACGCCGCGACCGCTTACCACAGTGGCAGCGGGCGCTGTTAACTGTGCCATCATCGCAGCATCGCCGAGACAATGAGCAACAAGCATCTGGCGGTGCAAACGCAGAACACCTATTTCATCAAGGCCCAGCGATGGGGCATTTTCATAAAACCAATTCAGCGGCTTGTCCGCAAAATCAACCGTTCTATACTGGTAATCGAATGTACGGGTGCCGTCGTTTATCAACAGGGCAAAAGGAATGTGCCTGCCGCCGACGACACGCCAATCACTGGCTATAATATCTATTTTCAGGTCCGCCACATCGAAGCGCATGCCGGCGGGCCGGTCCGGGGATTTGCCGTCAATCAGATAAGCCGCGCCGCCTGTACTGCGCGTACCCTTTAGCGCGGATACTTTTTCGCCTGCAAATTCGATATTTTGGGCAGGCTCGATATCGGTCATGATGTCGCGGAAATGAATTAATAGGGCATGGAACTGGTGACCAAGGGCAAAGTCGCGCTGAAAACTCCCAGCTAGTTTGGCCTCCTCGTCCGCCTGGACCCAGGTAAATGGTCCCTCAACCACATGAAGCGAGCCGCCGTCGGCGCGGATAAACTTGGTAGCAACGCGGTCCTTAGACCTGTAAAAACTTTCAACGCTGTATTTTTTGCCATCTGACGCTGTGACATCTGCAAATGCATAGAGTGCCGTTGTCGAACAGGCGTCGTCCGCAGTGGCTGGTAACTGAAGGCCCACGACGGCAGCCAAACAAACTCCAAAACAACTCGATAGCGAACGCTTCAACTGAGAAACGATCGTTTTGGGTGAAGTTCCAACGCGCTTTTTGATGTCTTTTGATTCAACCCACATAATATTTCCCCGCTGCTATCCAAGAGCCACAATCAAGCACGCCCTATCCTATGCCGCAAGTAAACCAAAGTTCGCGGCAAAACAGAGCAGTCTTTCGGTGAAAATAATTATTACTGAACGAATGTTCGGTTATTAATTAAAAAATTGTTGCTTTCAACGATAATCATAATCAAACATCATCAAAAGCGTACGCTGAAAAGAGTTAAAATTATCGTCAGAAATCATCACCAGCCTAACTGTATCATCGTCAAGCGCCACAACGTCCAACCCCTCCATATTATCCACTGGGAACTCCGGGGTTAGATGCAAAATTTCGTCACCAATCAGGGTTACCCCCGCAACAATTTCGGCAACCTTGATCCGGTGAACCTTGATGGCCACACCGTCGATGGCGGAAAATTGACGTAACAGTACCAACACATCACCGTTCGGCAGCGTTGCGGCATCGGTTGGTGAAAAGTTAACCGGTGGCTTGAACCAGATATTGTCAACTTTATCCGCCGATACCAGCCACGCTTTTTGTCGCCCACCGCCGTCTCGGCCACGCTCGGCAAAGGCCAACAACTGCCCGCTTTCCAAGCGGGTTATCGCTTCCATTCCGCTGTTCATTGACACGCCGCCAAAATTAATTGCCGCGAGCGGAGGAGCCACACCCGCCGTACCCGCCTCTTTCACAAATTCCAGCCGGTGGTTATGCTCGAAGGAAACCAAAAAGCCGCCTTCGAACCTGATCAAGCTTTCCGCATCCAAATCCTTTTTATCGGCAACCATACCGGGAGAGTATCCTTGCATGATGCCTGCCGCTGGCGGCGAAAAGCCTCTAGCATCAAACGATGCCTGCCACCAATCGCCCTTGTCAGAAATAGCCACCAGTGAGTTATTTTCGCTGTCCACAACCAAGCCGGAGAACCCGCCAAAATCTTTATGCCTTGAGGTAAGAGCCCACCCGCCTTCAAAACGAACCTTTGGGTCACCGGATTTTGCCGCCAAAGGTTGATCGCGCGGCAGCTCGCTAGCCACTACAATAATCTCAACCGGCAGGCCGTCAGCCTCTGCGGCGGCGTCCACAAGATGGTATGAATAACCAGTGATTATGATCGCGCCGACTGCAACAGCAGCCATCAACACAAGGCCTACAATCTTTTTCTTCATCATATTTGGTCTACCTATGGCCATCTAAAGCTTTCGCGGCTTGGGCAATGTCTCTTCAAACAAAGACGCTAACTGTTCGGTCATCGCACCGCCCAATTGCTCGGCATCAAGAATGGTTACAGCACGCTGATAATAACGGGTCACATCGTGCCCAATACCAATGGCAATCAGTTCCACCGATGATTTATCCTCGATCCAGCGGATAACCTGCCGCAGATGATTTTCCAGATACGTGCCGCTGTTAACCGACAAGGTGCTGTCATCAACCGGTGCGCCGTCTGAAATCACCATCAAAATACGCCGCTCGTCTGCCCGCGCCATCAAACGATTATGCGCCCACATCAGGGCTTCACCGTCGATGTTTTCCTTCAACAAACCTTCGCGCATCATTAAGCCCAAATTGCGGCGCGACCGCCGCCACGGGCTGTCGCCGGTTTTATAGATAATATGCCGTAAATCATTAAGGCGCCCTGGTTTGGCGGGCCGACCTGCTTCAAGCCATTTCTCGCGGGACTTGCCGCCCTTCCATGCCTTTGTGGTAAATCCGAGAATTTCAACCTTAACGCCGCAGCGTTCCAGCGTCCGCGCCAGAATATCAGCCGATATGGCGGCAATGGAAATTGGCCGACCGCGCATAGAGCCTGAATTATCCAGAAGCAGGGTCACGACAGTATCTTTAAACTGTGTTTCAGATTCCTGCTTGTAAGACGCAGGATGCATCGGGTTGGTAACCACGCGCGACAAGCGACCAGCATCCAAAATACCTTCTTCCAGATCAAATTGCCAATGGCGCAGTTGCTGCGCTAGAAGCCTTCGCTGGAGGCGGTTAGCCAGTTTCGAGACCACCCCAGACAAGTGTGCCATCTGCTGGTCCAGATACTTGCGCAACCGGTCCAACTCTTCCACGTCACACAAGTCTTCAGCCTTAATAATCTCGTCAAATTCTTCGCTGTATACCCGGTAAAATCCAGCCTCCGGCAAGTTATCAAGCGGGCGGTTTGGTCGCCAGGGGATAGTGCCCTCATGAGTGCCGTCACTGGTATCGCCGTCAGCGTCTTCGCTATCATCCAGCGCGGCCTCCGATGACTGGTCATCTTCGCCGCTTTCGCCTTCACCCTCTTCCGTGCCTTCGGCACCGTCAGCATCCCCTTCTTCGTCGTCAGATGGGTCGCCGTCGGGCGTTGAGGGCGCGTCGGCATCCGGGCTGTCATTCGGCTCATTGTCGTCTTGCTGATCCGACGCGTTACCGTCCCCGCTGCCCACCAATTCGGCAATGATACTGCGGGTCAAAACTGACAGGCTACGCTGGTCCTCAACCTTGTCTTCGAGCTCGTCGAGCAGGTGACCCACTGACTGCTCCAGCCATTTGCGTTGCCCTTCAACCGCAAGCGTTGCGCACTCCGGTGGTTTTTCGCCGGTAAGTCGCTCGCGCGCCAATAGTCCCAATACGTCGGCCAACTTTGCAGTTTCGTCGTCGCTTGGGCGGGCGATGCCGCTTTCCTGCGCACGCCGCGACACATAACTTGAGATATTTGCTTTTACGCCGCTCATCTGGCGCGAGCCCACTGATTCGTAGCGCGCGGTTTCCACCGCATCAAAAATCGCGCGGCCTACCTGCCCCGACGGAGCCAGTTTTTGGTGCATTTTTGGGTCGTGATACCGTTTCTTGAGCGCAAGCGCATCAGCAACCCCTCGTGCCTCGGACACATCGCGGGCGGTTGCCTTATGCGGCAAATGCAGCAAGCGCGCTTCGTTGTCCACCAGGGTCGGGTGATCGGCGGTAAAGGAAATTTCCAGCTCTGGCTCGCCCGCAACCGCACGGGTCGCAGCGGCCAGCGCTTGCTCAAAAATTTCTTTGGGTTTTTGTCCGCCGTCGGCCAATTTCTGCCCTTTGCCTAAGCGCCCATTACAAGATTAGCTGCCGAATTATCAAGCTCTGTGCCAAAGCAACGCTGATAATATTCGGCAACAATGGTGCGTTCGGCTTCGTCGCATTTGTTCAGGAAGCTGGTTTTAAAGCCAAAACTAACATCACCGAATATACGAGCGTTCTGCGCCCAGGTTAAGACGGTGCGCGGTGACATTACCGTCGAAATGTCACCCGCCATAAAGCCAGTGCGGGTCAAGTCCGCAACCCGGACCATTGCCGATATTGTTTTTTGGCCTTCTTCGGTCTGATAGCCGGTCTCTTTGGCCAGCACTATTTCTGTTTCCACGTCATGGGGCAGGTAATTCAGCGTCGCGACCACATTCCAGCGGTCCATCTGGCCCTGGTTAATCTGTTGAGTGCCGTGGTAAAGCCCGGTTGTGTCGCCGAGGCCTACCGTATTGGCGGTGGCAAAAATACGAAACGCAGGGTGCGGGCGGATAACCCGGTTTTGATCCAACAGCGTTAGCTTGCCCTCGACTTCCAGCACTCGCTGGATCACAAACATTACATCAGGCCTGCCAGCATCATACTCGTCGAACACAATTGCGGTAGGAGACTGCAACGCCCACGGCAACAACCCTTCTTGAAACTGAGTTACCTGTTTGCCGTCCTTAAGCACAATTGCATCCTTGCCAACCAGATCAATACGGCTGATATGGCTGTCCAGATTGACCCGAATCGTTGGCCAGTTAAGCCGCGCAGCAACCTGTTCAATGTGGGTGGATTTTCCCGTGCCGTGATAGCCCTGAATCATCACTCGCCTGTTGTGGGCAAAGCCCGCCAAAATCGCCAGCGTGGTGTCATGGTCAAACACATAGGCGCTATCTATATCGGGCACATGTTCGGTGCGCTCCGCAAAGGCGGGCACTTGCATATCACTATCGATGCCAAAGGCTTCGCGAACGGAAACCGTGTTTTCAGGCATTTCAATGTTTGGTAATTTTCCGGCCGCGGCTGCGGTCATGACAATTCCTCTTGTCTATATGTCTCTGTATGTCTTCTATTAGGGCCTTGCTTTTACCTGCAAGGACACCATTCTATTAGTGCCGTCAAGTGAACGATACACGGCAATTGGCCGCATATATCGTCTTTTATGCGCCGACACTCAAGAGAAAGTAAGGCAAAAATGGGCAAAGTCAGCCAACTGATCGAAAAAAAATTAAACGATGCGCTCACGCCAACAAGTTTAGAGGTGATCGACGATAGTGCTTCTCACGCTGGTCACGCCGGCAATCCGGGCGGAGATAGGGAAAGCCATTTTCATGTAAACATCATCAGCGCCGCTTTCGAAGGCAAAAACCGCGTTGCTCGCCAGCGACTAGTGAATGCGGCTCTGCGGGAAGAACTTAAGGAACAAATTCACGCCCTCAGCATGAAGTGCGCTGCACCGGGCGAACTGTAATCATAGTAAAGAGACCCTAGGAAACCGTCGCGAATAGCTTAGCAATGCTTGCAATTGACAATGTTTCTATGAAATCAGGCGCACAAGGTGGCACTATCAACGGATTGGGCGCGTAAGCTGCCTCATCGCCGGCTGGCTCGCTAAAAACCGCTTGCTGTGTACAAAGCCTAGTGTTGCTATCAGTGGCAATATAAGAGTCGCAATCATTTCTATTGTAAAATACTCGGTCACAATCCGTCCTTCATCTTCGCTGTATCGTTTTTGTTGGGCGGCTTGGTACCACCGATTCTTTTTCGTTAAGCCTAATTTGACGGTGATTTAAGGCAAAAACGTGATTAAATTGGGGTAAGATTGTTGCAACTATACAGAAAAAGCAGCGCGCACGGGGCACGCTGCTTTTTCATATATCTTCCAAGGCAATCAATAAATTGCCAAAGCCTAATCTTAATCCAAAGCTTGATATTAATGATGGCTCACAGGTGGTTTGCCAAGTGGCGGAGCAAATTTGGTAAGATTAATGCCGTCGACGGCAGACTTATATTCATCAACACTTGGGGTGCGACCTAGAATAGTGGAGAGAACCACAACCGGCGTTGAGGCCAGAAGAGATTCGCCCACCTTCTCATCAGAGTCTTCAACAACCCTTCCTTTAAACAGGCGAGTTGAAGTCGCCATAACTGTATCGCCTTTTGCCGCCTTTTCCTGGTTACCCATACAAAGGTTACAGCCTGGTCGCTCTAAATACAGGATGTTCTCATATTCGGTACGAGCCGCATTTTTGGGCGCGTCGTCATCAAACTCAAAACCGGCATACTTCTGTAGAACCGCCCAGTCGCCTTCCTTCTTCAACTCGTCAACGATGTTGTAGGTTGGCGGCGCAATAACCAGCGGGGCGTTAAATTCGATCTTGCCGCCATCTGTTTCCAGGTTCTTGAGCATTTGGGCAACAATCTTGAGATCGCCTTTGTGAACCATGCACGAACCAACGAAGCCCAAATCAACTTTTTTCTTACCGCCGTAGTATGAAACAGGCCTGATCGTGTCGTGGGTATAACGCTTGGATACATCCGCATTGTTCACGTCTGGGTCTGCGATCATCGGCTCAACAATCTGATCCAAGTCCACCGCGAACTCAGCGGAGTATCTTGCGTTATCGTCCGGTGTTAGCGCAGGCCTTTCGCCAGACCTTATCTCTTCAATTCGCTTGTTTGCGATATCAATCAGGCCCTGGAGAGTGTTGGTTGCATTCTCCATTCCTTTATCAATCATGATCTGAATTCTGCTCTTGGCGATCTCAAGTGATCCGATCAGTGTCTCATCTTCAGAAATACAGATCGACGCTTTTGCCTTCATTTCTGCTGTCCAGTCAGTGAAGGTAAAAGCTTGATCAGCCAGCAACGTTCCAATGTGCACTTCAATCACGCGGCCCTGAAAAACATTGTCTCCAAACTTCTTCAGCATCTGGGCCTGCGTGGCGTGAACCACATCGCGGAAGTCCATATGGTCTTTCAGGCTTCCCTTGAACGTCACTTTGACCGATTCTGGGATCGGCATCGTTGCTTCACCTGTCGCTAACGCAAGCGCAACTGTTCCCGAATCAGCGCCAAAAGCCACACCCTTGGACATACGTGTATGGCTATCGCCGCCAATAATCACAGACCAGTCATCGACGGTAATGTCATTGAGCACCTTGTGAATAACATCTGTCATCGCGTGGTAGACGCCCTTCGGGTCACGCGCGGTGACAAGACCAAACTTATTCATAAAATTCATAAGCTTGGGAATATTTTGCTGCGCCTTCACATCCCAAACTGAGGCGGTATGGCAGCCTGACTGATATGCGCCGTCAACTGTAGGTGAAATAACTGTTGCTGCCATTGCTTCCAGTTCCTGAGAGGTCATCAGGCCAGTTGTGTCTTGCGATCCAACAATATTCACCCTCACACGAACATCTGACCCTGCATGCAACGCAGTGTCAGATGTCACACCAACGGCATTTCTGTTGAAGATTTTTTCCACGGCAGTAAGGCCTTGCCCGTCATGAGAAATTTCTTTGGGCGCAGCAAAAACAGCTGGTATATCAATGCCCAGAGTTGAAGCCGCAAAGCTTTGAAGTTTCTTGCCGAAAACAATCGCGTAAGAACCGCCAGCCCTAATGAATTCAACCTTTTGCGGGGTCAACGCTGAAGAAATATCAACAAGCTCCGCGCCTGTATGGCTGTATAGCTTTTGCGTTTTTGTATTGATTGTAAGAACGGTTCCATTATCGATGGAGTAAGACTGCTCAAGCACCGGATCGCCGTTTTCATTCATGATTGGCTGACCGTCAGAATCCAACTTCTTAGCCCAGTTTTTTAGATCAAGACCAATGCCGCCGGTTACATCAACTGTTGTTAGGAAGATCGGGGAAATACCGTTTGTACCGCCAACAATAGGGGCAATATTGACAAACGGCACATAGGGACTGCCTGGTTTTCCGGTCCAGAGGGCAACATTATTTACACCGGACATCCTCGACGACCCCACACCCATGGTGCCTTTTTCAGCGACGAGCATTACGCGCGCATCAGGGTGTTGTTGTTGTAGAGCTTGAATATCAGCCTGTGCCTCTTCAGAAATCAAACACTTGCCGTGCAGTTCTCGGTCAGACCTAGAGTGCGCCTGATTTCCAGGAGACAGCAAATCGGTTGAAACATCACCTTCTGCAGCAATATAGGTAACGACTTTGATCTCTTCGTCGATATCAGGGAGTTTTGTGAAGAACTCAGCAGAAGCGTAGCTTTCCAAAATGTCTTTGGCAAAATCGTTGCCGGCTACGTGGGCTGCCGCAAGACGGTCAGTATCCGCCTCATACAAGAAAACCTGCGTCTTAAGAACTTCCGCGGCTTGCTGTGCAATCGTTTTATTATCACCAAGAGCGAGATCAAGTAGCACCTCAACCGATGGGCCGCCCTTCATATGAGAAAGCAGGTCAAAGGCAAAGTCCGTAGAGATTTCCTCAACACGAGCATCACCAAGAATAATATCTTTTAGAAACTTGGCTTTTTCACCGGCGGCACTCGTTGTGCCCGGCAAGGTGTTGTAAATAAAAAATTTCAGAGATTTTTTTCTATGCTCATTATCGAGATCTTTAATCTGGGAGACAAGTTCACCCACAAGTGCGCCATCATCGATGGGCTTTGGGTTTAACCCTTGATTCTTTCGGGTTTCAATCTCATTCAAATATTCTGTGTACAAACTCATGACCATCCTGACTAAATAGAGTTAGATAAAGCTTGGAACCCAGGCCGCAGAGGAGTCTGCCAAGCATTGATAACGTGGGCGGGCGCATATTATTTCAACAAACTCTTGCTTGCAAGATAGTTTGGCTTGGATAACATTAACTAGTAGCCGATTTTCGTGCTCTCACGTGGGCCAACACATGAGCGCATACTTGAACCCTGAAAAATGGATGCCCCGATCTTATGACAACAGCTGGACAAGACACGCTGAACACCCGCCGTACATTAAACGTGGACGGAAAAGAATATGACTATTACAGCCTGAAAGCGGCAGAAGAAAAAATTGGCGATATCTCACGGCTTCCCTATACGTTGAAAGTTCTTTTGGAAAACCTACTGCGTTTTGAAGACGGCGTCAGCGTTGATACCAAAGACATCCAAGCGCTTGCTGATTGGCAAAAAGAACAGCGTATTTCCCACGAGATTAACTATCGTCCCGCACGCGTTTTGATGCAGGATTTCACCGGCGTCCCGGCTGTAGTTGATTTGGCTGCAATGCGCTCGGCAATGGCTGAAATGGGCGGCGACCCGGAAAAAATTAACCCACTGGCGCAGTGCGATCTGGTGATCGACCACTCAGTGATGGTTGACAAGTTTGGTACCGAACAAAGCTTCAAGCAAAATGTTGATCTGGAAATGGAGCGCAACGCAGAACGCTATGAGTTCCTCAAGTGGGGCCAAAACAGCCTTGATAATTTCAATGCGGTGCCTCCCGGAACCGGTATTTGCCACCAGGTAAATCTCGAATATATTGCCAAAACTGTATGGACCTCAGAAATTGACGGCCGCACCATTGCCTATCCTGACACTTGTGTAGGCACTGACAGCCACACCACCATGATCAACGGCCTTGCCGTGCTTGGTTGGGGTGTGGGCGGCATCGAAGCAGAAGCGGCCATGCTCGGCCAGCCCGTGTCCATGTTGATCCCAGAAGTT
>JAJFIU010000165.1 GCA_021774695.1 Alphaproteobacteria bacterium
CGTAGGGTCGAAGCCGCGAGATAAACACCTGTCCGTTTTTGTTTGTTTGCCCCGCAGGGCGGTTGTCCCTCAACACACCGACACCTTCATAGTCACTCACCTTAACCAACGCAAAACTGTCGTCGACCGGGCTGGTCAAAAACTCCTCGCCCCCCAAGAAAACCATGCCACCCCTGAGGCCAACACGCGTGGTGTTTTTACCATTAAACTCGCTGTGATCCAGTGAGACAATACCCTTGCGCGTATCGTAACTTACCCCGGCCTGGATGCGTTCCTTGCCGTCAAAACTGGCCTCGCCCCGATAGCTCAAACCGCCGTCACTGGCCGCACTACGATTGACACGGGCTGTACCGGTCCAGCGACCACCGCCCCGCTCAAGGGAGGTGCTTCCGGTGGTTCGTTCGGCCAGACGGGCAGTGAAAACCAGAAAAATAGAGGTATCCTGCACTTCGCCGAATGAATGCGAAACATTGGCGGTGAGCGAACCAATGTCACCGACCTGAACGCTATAGTTGGCGCTGGCCACCTGTAGATTGGGGCCTTGGCGTTCATCGACACGCAAGTAATTCAGAGAAAGAGAGCTACTTTCTGATACTTCGAGACCAATATTAGCGCTGGTGCGCATGCGAGGCTCGCGTTCGCCGGCAATATTTCCCAGTCGTGTGAAGTCACCGGAAATCCATTCATTGGCGGCATTGATACCCAGACTTTGCGAGTCCCAGTTGAAGTCAAGCTGGAACAGCGCACCGAGCTCGCCGTCCTGCATACTGAAAGCTGCCGCGCCCGACAAAATACCACCAAAAGGGGCTTGCCAATCGATATAGGGGCCAATGCCCATGCGTTTTCCAGATAACTCGCCGTGAACGCCGCCAGTGAATTTTGAATTGAAACCCCGACGATAACTGCCCGCTATAAATGCTTCGCTATAATCATTGCTGCGGCTGCCATAATTCTTGCGCAGAAAACCCGCCTCGATCGAATATTCCTCTAAATCAGGGCGCAGCAAGCTCCGGCTGGCATAAAAAGGATGGCTCAAAATAGTCTCTCGTCCCAAAAGGTCACGAACCACTACCAAAAGATTGCCTGAACCGGTTATCACCGGCGGCTGCTCTATGGTGAAAGCACCTGGGTCCAGATCCACGCTCGCGCGGCGGATGCCATTGACAAAAATTTCAGCCGTAGAAGGTAGGGCAGCGCCGCCGCTTATAGTAGGCGTTGGGAAGCTGATAAAACCTGGCTGTAGACCAAAATCAGTGCCAAATTGTACACCGCCAAAGCGCACAGCGCGCCCCCAACCACCGTGCTGGGCAATGCTGTCGCCGAAACGCAGCCGTCGGCGTTTTTCCGGGCGGTCAATTGTCCAGCTGGTATCCAACCGCACAACCTTGGCATCACCGGTGAAGTCCCTTCCCGAAAGCGTTAGCGTGCCCGAACCATAGTTCGAGAACACACCGACTTCCGCCAATGTACCAAGAAACTCATTTGACCCGCTTTTTTCCGCCAGCAAATCATAGTTTAAAAAGGCTCCGAAGGGTGTAGGGTCGGCCGGTGGCAGTTGCCGTTCACCCGTTAACCGGTTCGAAGGGAAGCAGCTCGGCTGGCATGTGAGGGCTAGGTGCTGCCTTCCGGGGGCAAATTCAAACGAAAGCCCCGACACCGCAGACATGCGGACATAAGACCTGCCACGATAAGTAACGGGCTGTTGGTTGGGCTCGACCATCCCCAAACCAAAAAAAGCTTCTGCCTCAATGAAAAACTCCGTACCTTCAGCAAAAGCCGGAAAAATGCCATCGATTTCAACGTTGTTGATACTGATGGAAACAAAATAGGTTTCTTGTTTGGGCTCAGGATCAACGGATAACCGCTGGGGCGGTGGCTGCTGCGCAGCCACCGTTTGAAAAGTTGGATATATAAGAAGTAGAGAAGTGGCCACCATTAAAAGCAACCACTTCCCGCACCGAGATTTATTTGCCAACCGCCACGGTCTCTTGATAAATTCCCTGGTCGGTTGAAACAGTTAGCTCGACAGCATCCGGAATTGCCGATGTAACCGGACTGCTGGTATCCAACCGCCACGAGATGGTTGCGCCAGGCAACACATATTGGTGCGTGTTTGTCTTAAACTCGAAATCCGCACCCATGGCCAACTGCACACCGCTGATCAAGGCATGCACGTTGCCGCGGTTTTTAACGGTCATCCACAAACCGGCATCACCCCTATCTTCAAGACCCCAGTCAAGCGACGGCTGGGTGATTGTTGGGGGAGGTAGAAAAACTGGAACTCCAATGCGAACGGCAACCTGAACACCTGTCTGCCCTTCTATGGGGGCGGGCGGAATTTCCTGAATAAACAATCTGAACGCACCTTCGGTGCTCCAGTCTCTTTGCATATCTTCAAGCCCAACCCGGATCACCTGGGTTTGGCCTGCGGGCACTGTGAACAATGGCGGGCAGGCTAGAATGCCTAAGTCTTCCGTGGAGCCATACACGTCGCTACCATCAGCTTGCGACCAACTCATCAACTGCAGTTGAATAACCGCTTCGCTGGTGCCTTGATTTTCAATGCTAACCGCAACTACTTGTTCCTTTTCGGTAATTATGACACGTGTTGGTCGGATGACAAGTGACGCTGCCGCGTTAGCTGCCCCTAATGGAAGCATTGAAGCAAAAAGCAAGAGTAGAACGCCGCCGCGAACATGCTGGCGCAGCGCCGGAAGCCGGTCGAATATTCGAGTTAAAAATCGATGGAAAGCACCGATATTTCCGTATCGCCCGCGGCTATTTTCTGTTCCTGAACGCGGGCCTTCTGTAGCATGAACATATCCGTTCGACCATTGCTGACCACTGCGATTGGACCTCGTGACGGATTTTGCACACCATTTGATGCAATCGAGGCAATCGTGCCAGAACCTTCGCTCAGGTCCACGCCGTAACGAGTGTTGTTGGTGCACAGAATTTCGACCGGCTGGCCAATCGGCACTGCTTCGCCGTTGATCCTGATAGCGCATGTCGGCATCACCGTGACGCTGACCCCGATGCGCGCTGACGAACGGCGCTCGAACGGCGACTTCCTGTCCGGCGAGGATTTTGGCTCGGCGATGACTTCGCTGGCCGCCATCGAATGATAACAAAGCCCGACCCAAACCACGGTCATAGCCTTCGAAGTTGTGTAGTTTAGAGCCGATTGCAGACGCTTTCGCATTGGGGAAAACCCTTCTCCACCATTGTGGCATACGTTCCTCCTTAATGATATACTCTAAACTATTAACTAAAAGGTTACCGGCCTAATTAAAAAGTTACCGTTACTGTTATCAAATCAGCGTAAGCGCCTGGCGTAACGCCTTGCAGCGCGGGGATTCGACCATAAACGGTAAGTGACTGGGCCGACCCGGTGCCGGTGCCCGAAACAGTGTCAACGCCGACGTTCTCTCCCCAAATGGTGGTACGGCCAGCCTCCTGGTACAGGGCATAATTCAGCGTATTTGCACCAAATTCCATAACCCTCACGGTTGTCGTTGCGCCAGTTCCGGTGCCAGCATCCATGCCAACATCATACGTGGTGGTCAGGGTGCAAGTAACATCCATCGTGGTTGTCGCGTCTGTATTAGTGGCACTTAAGGGATCATAAGCTCCAAAGCCCAAATCCGTCGCCGTAACTGAACAGGCTTCGCCCACACTGGTGGTCACATTGAACGTATCGCTTTGTGCGTGCGCACTTGTGCTTCCAAGAGCCAACGTGATGCCAGAAACGAAAATCACCGCCAGCGGAACGCGGCAAACTCGAGCAAGTGTTTCATGCAAATTGATCATTTTTTGTCTCCTTAAATTTGTTCCTTCACTGGTTCTGCATTCAGTGCTTTGCTGAACCATTCAAAAACCGGGAACACAGCACCGGCCAAGTTCTCTAAACATGTCATTGCCGGACTTAAATTCCTCAATTTAAAGTTAATTTAACACACAGTTGGGCAGACGCTCTTGACGATGGTCAAATATTTAGATTCGTATTTTTTTACGGATTAACACTTTATCTTAATAAGGAAAAATCTTTTCAATAGTTACAGTTAGCACATACTTCAACAGCCATTAAGCTGTAAATTCTATAAATTTTACGACAACTTATAATTGTAATTATACTACCAAAATAATTATTGATTTGGAATTTATCTTGGCTGAATTAAGCTTGTTATCGAACCCGTTGAATCAATCGATAAAAATGAAAACTAACTGGAAGGTATTTCTGTGTTTGCATCCCGCCTAGCAATGCTTGCATTGTCCCTGATTGCTTTCGCTTCCGGCGCGCAGGCGCAGGTTGTTTTGCCCGACTGGGACACGGTCGAGATCAAGACCCATCAAGTGTGCCCAAACATATATATGCTGGAAGGTTTTGGCGGTAATATCGGGGTTTACGTCAGCGAAGACGGACTAATACTGGTGGACGACCAATATGCGCCGCTTACGGAGAAAATACTCGCAGCCCTGGAAAAACTAAGCGACCAACCGGTAAAATATGTCCTCAATACCCATTGGCATCCTGATCACACTGGCGGCAACGAAAACTTTGGGAAATCTGGCGCGGTGATTATCTCCCACGATAAAACCCGCCAGTATCTTTTGGACTTTCACAAAGTACAATTAGCTAAAAATGAAACAGCCCACGCTCGCGGTGATATTCCCGTTTTAACTTCCCCCGTTCTAACATTCAATGACACGACAACCATCCATGCCGGCGGCCAGACCATCAAGGCGTTTCATGTTAATCCGGCGCACACAGACGGCGATATCGTGATCCAATTTGTTGAAGCCGATGTGCTGCATACCGGCGATACTTATTTTAATGGGTTTTATCCCTTCATTGACGTTCAACACGGTGGCTCAATTGACGGTATGATTGCGCTTTACGACCAACTGATAGGGACGGCGGGACCTGACACAAAAATAATCCCGGGCCACGGCGATGTCGCTAACCGGGATGACATGCGCAGCTATCAGACAATGCTGATAACAGTGCGCACCAGAGTGGCTGCCGCACTTGAGGCTGGTACTTCGTTGGAAGACTTAATCAGCGCAGAACCGCTCAAGGACCTTGATCCGGTTTTCGGAGGTAACCTGATTAAAGCGCACATGCTGCTTGGAATGGTCTACGGCGACCTGCAAAAACATCGCCAAAATTAGTAGGGCTTCTGCGGAATCGTGTCAGGCGAAGTGATCATGGGCCTTCCAGGACTTTTCCCGTACCCACGCCCGAATTTCAGGGCGGCTGCCACGAAACAGAATGGGCTGGCTTTTTTGAGCAAGCTGGTAATCATACATTGGGTCATAATAACCTGCCAGCAACGCTTCGATCCACGCTCTGTGGAGTTCAGTTTCGCCGTGTTCGCGCTGTGCATCAAGGGCCGCCTGCAACAAGGCATTAACTTCCTGGAACTTGAGGCCACCAAGCCGTTTGCGCACCCTATACAGGGCGCTGGTCAAAAATTCCACGAACCGATCAAAGGCCTGTTCATCGTCAACTTCCCTAAACTCCGTCAACAGCCCGGTAACATAATCGCGGTGGATAACATCGATGCGCGCTTCCAGCGGTTCCTCTACAATCACCAACGGCCAATTGGGCATTTGAGACGAAAAAGCAAGCGGCAGTGAAAGTTGTCCGATGCGGATACTTTCGTCTTCAACAAAAACCGGGCCCGCAGGGCATCTAGAAAGTTCGATAAGTTTGACAGCTAGACTGTTTTCGAAATCAATCTGACTAGGCTGGTCATCAGGCCGCCTGCCAAAACTTGAACCGCGATGATTAGCCAATCCCTCAAGGTCTAGTGAATTCTCAATGCTGTTCAATAGCAGGGTTTTGCCGGTACCAGTGTGGCCGGCAACTACAATATAATCTCGGCTTTTTATCAGCCGTTCGGTTTCATCAATTAAAAAACGTCGCATGGCTTTGTAGCCGCCTGTCACCCGCGGATACTCTACTCCAGCTTCCTTCAGCCACATTTGCGCGATTTGGGACCGAAGTCCGCCTCGGAAACAAAATAAATACCCATTGGGGTTTTTGGCCGCAAAGATACGCCAAGCCTCTATACGCTGCGCTTTTGTGTCGCCCTGGACCAGCCTGTGACCCATAGCAATCGCAGCTTCCTGTCCGTCGTTTTTATAGGTTATGCCAACTTGTTCGCGCTCAACATCGGTCATCAACGGCAGGTTAACCGCCCCCGGAAATGAACCAGCCGCGAATTCGCCCGGTGCGCGTACGTCAAGAAGTGGAATATTGTCCAAAAACAGTTGGTTGTAATTCGCAGAATCAGCGCGGAAGTTGGTCATCTGGGTTAGGTTATCCTAACTAATGGACCGCAGCCACGGGGCTCGAGTTTGCCAATCGGCGCGAGGTCCAATCCGCTCGCCTTAAAACATGCAGCCAACTCGGCTTGATCGCCCGGCAAGGCCGCCACCAACAGGCCGCCACTTGTTTGCGGGTCACATAATATATGCTTCTGCTCGTCGCTTAGTTCGCTGGCTTTGTCGCCGTAACTATCGAAATTTCGCAGTGTGCCGCCAGGAATGCAGCCAAGCGCTAAATAATCTTTCACCGGACCAAGCGTCGGCACAGCATTGTAATCAATGGTGGCGCTCAGATTACTGCCTTCGCACATTTCAATCAAGTGACCCATGAGGCCAAAACCGGTAACATCGGTCATGGCAGTCACACTGGAAACTGCTGCCAAGTCGGCGCCGATTTTATTTAGTTCACACATAACGTCCCGAGCTAAGGTTTCATGTTCAGGCTTGAGTTTTTTCTGCTTCTGCGCGGTTGTTAGTACGCCAACCCCCAATGGTTTGGTGAGGTAAAGCAGGCACCCCTCTGTTGCGGTATTATTCTGTTTAAGTTTACTGGTCGCCACTTGCCCGGTAACAGCAAGGCCAAAAATCGGTTCGGGCGCATCGATGCTGTGTCCGCCAGCCAGCATAATGCCCGCATCAGCGCAAGCGGTGCGACCGCCGTCAATCACCTGCGCAGCCACCTCTGGCGGCAGTTTATCCACCGGCCAGCCTAATATGGCGATAGCCATCAACGGCGTGCCCCCCATGGCATAAATATCGCTGATAGCATTGGTTGCAGCGATACGACCAAAATCAAACGGATCATCGGCAATAGGCATGAAAAAATCAGTTGTAGAGAGGATGACCTGCCCATTCCCAATATCGTATGCAGCAGCGTCATCTCGGCTGGAATTTCCAACCAAAAGGCGTGGGTCAGGCGCGAAATTCAACTTGGTATGTAGGATGCTATCGAGAACCTTGGGCGCAATTTTACAGCCGCACCCGGCACCATGACTATATTCTGTCAGCTTGATGCTGCTATCAGCCATACCTGTTCCATTTTGTTGTCTATTATTAGGCTGTCTTGCATAGCACCGATATAGGTACAGTCAAAGGCGCGAGTTGGCTGAACTCACACCTTTTTTTGAAGCCATTTCCAGCAAAAAGGCCAAAAATTCTCGGCATCTTCTTTACTGATCTTTAGCTGGAGCCGCCATCCCCAGCGCTTTGCCAGGTGTTACGGACAGGGTATCCCCTTGCCAGATAACCGGCTGGCCATTTACCAGCAAGAACGCGACACCAATTGAGGTTTGGGCGGGACTTTCATATGTAGCTACCGGGCCAAAAGTCAGCGGATCAAAAATTAAGATATCAGCTTTCATCCCTGACTGCAGGAAGCCGCGATCTTCAAGCCCAAACGTCTTTGCGGTTAGCCCAGACGATTTGTGAATAAAATCTGACAGCGATAACGTTTGCTCCTGGACCACGTAGCGTCGGTATTTTTGCGGAAAGCTGGCGTATTTTCTCGGGTGCCCGTCACCGCCGTCCGAGCTGGTCATCACCCAAGGTCGGGTCATGAAATTCCTGACATCCTGTTCGTTCATGTTGAAGGAAGCTATGCCAGCGTCGCCGTCCATTACAATCTCAATGGCAGTATCAATCGGCCCTTTGCTTATTTTACCTGCGTACTGCTCTAAGGTGAGCCCGCGCCAGTGTTGCTTGCCGCCAGTAAGCAGAATCGAGCTCGCGCCACCGCGACGGCGCATATTCTCTGTCATTTCAGCCTTTAACTGAGGTAGTTGCGCCGGATCTTGCAGGCGGTCTTTCATCGCATCTGTGCCGCCAGCCATGGCGCGGCGCGGCACCAACGCATTGCTAATTCTGGTGCCAGAGGCGAGCCAAGGGTATTGGTCAGCTGTTACTTGTTGACCAGTTGCCCGAGCATCTTCAACTAGCTTAACAATCGCGTTGCTTTGGCCCCAAACATCAACACCCAACGCTTTAATATGAGCAATATGAACGGGTATTCCAGCCCGCTCGCCGATTTCGATAGCCTCCGCAACCGCACCAATTACACCGATGGAATAATTGCTTTCGTCACGCAAATGGCTCTCGTAAATACCGCCGTGCTCAGCCGCAACTTTCGCCAACGCAATAACTTCGTCAATGTTCGCAAAGCTGCCGGGCGCATAAAACAAACCGCTTGATAGCCCCAGCGCCCCTGCCCTCATAGCTTCTGCAACCCATTGTTTCATCTGAGATAATTCATCTGCAGTTGGCGGGCGGTCATCCATGGCCATGACCTGCCGCCTGATTGCACCGTGACCAACAAAAAGCCCGAAATTCGCCGCGCTGCCCTGCTTATCAATGCGTGCCAGTGCTACAGCGGAACTCGCTGGCCCACCGCCGTCATTGCCCGAAAATACTGTTGTGATACCTTGCGTGACGTAACTATGGAGAGTGTCGGGCCCTTCTGAAGGGCGCTCCTGATAGGCGTGAGTATGGGGGTCGATAAAACCAGGAGAGACAATCAAACCTGACGCATTGATATGCTTTGCAGCAGTTAGTCCGGCCTTAGCCGCACCCACATAGGCTATCCGATCATCTGTAATCCCGATAACAATACGCTGGCCTTTGGAGCCGGTACCGTCAAACACCAGTCCGCCGGTAATCAAATAATCGAATTTGTCTTCCGCAGCCGCGCCAGAAACAGACGCAAAAGTGACCCAAAACAGTAAGCAAAGATACTTCATGGCCAATCAATCCTGTTATTCCGCTTTTGCATCCAGCAATAGTCGCATCATTTCCTCCGCGAAAACAACAGCTGCGTCTTTAATTGCTTTTCTATCGGTTTCATCACCCACTTCATAGGTGATCGCGGGCGCGCCGTATGTGGTATAGACATAATTTTTGGAAGTAGGGCGGTCTGATACTGGCCGCGGTGCGCGTTCAAACGCATAATTTTTGACCCGAGCCTTAACCGCCTTCGTCCAATTAGCGGCGAAATGAGGCGGATTGGTCACTTCGTCATCAGTTTGTGTATATAGAATATTTGGGGCAGTTGAGTGGAAATCTAGGAATAACCATAGCTTTTCATCAGCTTTGAAACGCGCTAATTCATCGCGCATCAACTGGGTTTCCGGTTGGGTAAATGGCCCCCAATCACGGTTCAAATCTTTGCTTCCCATACCGTGGCGCCAATGGCCGTTTTCAACACCGTCAGGGTTAAGCGCCGGAACAATAATAATGCCGTATTTTGCACGAAACTTTTGAGCAAGCGGTGTTTCAGCAAATAGTGTTTCAGCAAATGGCACTAACGCCAACGCACCGGTTACTTCCGGTGGGTGCTGCCTACCAACGATGAACACATAATTCCCTGCTTCAGCTGAACCTTTGGTTTCGAGTTTATAGATTGGAATATGCTGTCGGGATGAGCCCAATTTAACAAAATTCAGATCGTGCCGCTCGGCCATTTTTTTAGCCCAGGTAGTGTGAAATTCATAAGGCAGTATCTCCTGCCCGGCGACAAATAACGGCTCTTCATCAACCTCGATTGTAAGCGTAGCAGACCCGTCTTCCTTTATACTCACGTTGCCACCATCAAGACGTGCCCATTGCTTCGAATCCCTAGATTTCTTGGGCCAGTAGCGATGTTTTGAGTATATATAAACCAAGTCGACAGATATGGACTGTGCCTTGTCAGACGTAACTTTAAACGCGTACCAGGGGCTAGGGTTGATCGGCGGCTGGTCTTCCGGTGCGATTGTCAGCCGAAAATGCGTGTCCGATAGCTGCTCGCATCCGTTAACCCTGCCACCGGAAAAATCGGATCGAATAGTTACGGTCTCGTAACTGCAAACACGTTGGGGCTCGTCCTGCGCAAAAACAGTACCCGAAACCGCCAATAGCGCCGCTATGACCGCACCCGCCAAAACTTGTCTTCCCAAAGGTTTTGTCATTGTACGGCCCTTTTTTGATTTGTAGCTCCGGTCTGATGTGCAGCTCCGGAATGGTACCGAGTCATAATTTCAGCGATACGTTCTGCGCTTCCGCAGGCAAATGTCCAACCAAGCATCCCGTGCCCGGTATTGAGATATAGGTTATTAATTTTCGTCGCACGAGTGATAGGCAATCCGTCAGGTGTCATAGGTCGGGCTCCAACCCAACCAGTACCGGAATGTCCATAATCACCAATATTAGGCAATAGTCTCTCGGCAAAGCTTTTTAAGGTGGCAAGCCGATCTTCTTTCAATGACATGTCGTCACCGTCAAAGTCTGCAAGTCCAGCGATCCGCATCTCGCTATGGAGACGTGCAAACACCAATTTGTGGTCCGCATCCGTGAGGCTAACCGATGGTGCCTGATCACTTGCTGGAATAGTGAAACTGTATCCCTTTAAAGGCTCGATGAGCAGCGGAATATTGTAACGGCTCAAAAACTTTGCCGACGCTGCTCCCATGCAAACAACAACACTGTCAGCTGAAAACACGCCTTCGCCGGTGCGAATACCGACAATCTTGTCATCGTCCGTCGCAAGGCCAAGCACCTTTTGTTTCAGCCTAATGTCAACGCCGTATTGATCGATGCAAATCTGCGCCAACGCATTGGTAAAACGCCGTGCATCGCCCACATGGTCACCCGGCGCATAGATGCCGCCGACAATATCGCGGTAATGCGGCTCGATAACTGGTTCCGTCTGCCAACACTCTTGTGACGATAAGACCTGCGTTTCGATACCCCGTCCGGTTTTGATCTTTGCCGCATGCTGCATGCGGTTTAAGGTTGATTTATCCCGCGTAACAACCAGTTTTCCGGCCTGCTTATAGCGAAAGGAAATGCTATGGAAAGCCAGTAAGTTCTGAAGCGCCGTTCTCGATTCTAACGCCAGCGAAATAGCATTGTCCAAATTGCTGGTCACTTTTGGCTCGGTACAGTTGCCAAGGAAATACGCGCCCCACTTGAGATGCGCAGGTTCCAGCGAGGGTTTTTGTTTTATGTTGGGGTCTTTGCCCAGCAGGATTGAAGGGATTTTTTTCAGCATTGCCGGTGACGCCATCGGGTCAACAAAGCTGTAGGATATCTGGGCGCCGTTGGCAAAACTGGCACCTGCAGCTATTGAGGAAGCCTGATCAAATATGGTTACTTTGCAGCCCCGCTTAGCAAGCGCGTAAGCGGTCGTCACCCCAATGACCCCGGCCCCTAATACGGCAACGTGCATTGCCCGAATTCCCTTCCGTAAAGACGAAAAACGGGGGCAAAAAGCCCCCGTTTGGCATTGATTTAGAAAGTTTTCTGGATATCAATATAGAAGAAACGACCTGTCGCAGAATGGACCGAACCGAAGAAGCCGAAGCTCTCGTCCGCAAAGGGTGGGTCGTTGTCAAACACATTGTTAATGCCAACACGCAACCTTGTGCCCTCAAGGAAACCTTCATCAAAGTTGTATGATGCATTGGCATTCATAGTGAACCAATCTTCTACACGATATTCCGTGCTAACGCCGTCAATTACCGCATCGGCACTTGTGTCATTGAACGCACCAACGTAGCGGCCAAACAGTCCTGCGCTAAACTGATCATATTGCCAGCGTAAACTGGATGAGAAGCGCCACTTAGGACGGCCATTTTGTTCGATAAGGTCACCCAGGCCGGCAACTTCAACCGAGCTAGGCAGCTGGCCAGATGCAATTGAATCCAGCAATTGTTGACCAAGAGCGCCGGGCGTTTGAGTGAACGTCTGTAGATTGGCTGCATTGAATTTGAGGGTAAACGCCCCCGCATCATTTGTATCCAAACGGTACACCAGTCCAAAATCAAAGCCCTCAACAACCCGGTCATTAAGGTTGGTATACGGATCGCGGACTTCAATAATTTCACCTGCCTCAGCCAAGCTGCTCGCAGCAAAAATAGGAATGAGATCAGGATCAACAGCCCCGCGAACTACATTTGGGTTGGAACTGCCTTGGGTACGTAGCAGCAGATCAAGTGCGATCTGATTAGCATCGCCGAAGATACCCACGATATCGCTTTGTTCAACACGCCAATAATCAGCAGTCAAGGTTAGTCCCGGCATAAACTCGGGCTCAAGAACCACACCGATATTAATTTGAGTGGTATTTTCATTACCAAGTTCGGAGGTACCTGACCGCACACTTTCAACGCCCTGGCCTGGGCAATCGCCCAAATCAGCAAGGTCGCCAGCTTCTACTCGAGCCTGACATATGACCAAATCATCGCGTGTGTTTACGCGGCGAATGCCTGTGTCAAAAATTTGCACCAAATTTGGCGCCCGGAAGCCTTCTGACCAAGCTCCCCGGAACATAAGCCCGTCAGTTACCACCCATGAGGCAGCCACTTTTGGTTTGAATGTAGAGCCGGAAACTTCAAAATCTTCATAACGACCCGCAATTTGCAAATCGAAACTTTGCACAAGAGGGATGTCCATGTCAGGGCTGACAACGGGAACCGCGAGCTCGGCAAACGCAGAAACAACCCAGCGACTACCTGACGTGTCAGGTGTAGGGCTTGAGCCCAGTACATCACTGGTGGTAACGAAGTCACCCGTGACCACGTCAGTGAAGGTTGTGGTGCCGTCTAATCGGTCATCTCGATCATCAAAAAAGCTTTCGCGGCGCGCCTCAACACCGGTTGCGAAACCAACATCGCCTGCTCGCAACTCAAACACATTTGCATTTGACAGTTTGAAGTCTGCGAGGAACAACGTCGACTTATTATTCCGTGAAACATCAATACGGAACGAATCGATTGTTGCTTCGCTGTTTGCAGGCGCCGTTGAACCGGCAAGGTCTGTTAAGCTACCGCCAGCAAACGGATTGTAAGCTGACGAGTCTGTTCTCTCGATTGCCTGCTGGAACAGTGAAAGCGAAATACGGTTGTTCGTCAGATCTTCAGTGTTCGCCTCGGAATACAGGATAGCAGTATCATAATCCCACTCGCCCCAATTGCCGCGTAAGCCGCCAAGAACACGAAAGCTATCGTCTGTTACATTGGTAACCCTGAGACCCGCGTCTACCGGACGCAGATTACGCACTTCAATATTGACGCCCTCATCGGGAACGTTAGTTAATCCTACTATTCTGTTGGGGTTGACGGAACCGTCAGACAATGTCGCTGCGCCAAATGGGTTGTAAAAAGCAGTCGACGAAATATTGAACCGCTGCGACGTCAACACTGAGCCATGTGACCCTGCTTGCGCAACTTCACCGCGGTAATACCCTGCCTCCGCGTAGAATTCAGCGCCATTTTCTAGCTCATGCTTGAACATAGCAAAGAAGTTGTAACGATCGCGAGGTGAATGGAGCGTGCGTCGCACATCGAAATCATACCGTAACGGATCCTCAAGAGAGGTGCCATTGTCGAAACAAACACCGTCACCGCGATCAACCAAACATGAGGCTGCAAAGTCGCCAGAGGCGGGTTGAACATGGAAATCATCATCGCCGAGTTCGTCGATGCGTATATCAGCGCGGAACCGTCCAAAGGGTGAATTTATTGACAAGTTTCGGAACTGGCTATCGCCCTCAAATGGGGTGCCTACCAATTGGTCCGCAAAACGACGATCTGAGGTGGAGGAGAAATCCCGTTCCGTCGCCGCTGTACGGTTGCGGTTATAGTATGACCCAAACAATGAAAGGTGCGTCTGGCCGCCATTGAAATCAAAACCGGCCCTGGCACTAAGGGTTAAATCCTGACGGCCCGTATTATCTGCAAAACCGTAGCGCGCTTGCGCTGTAAAACCTTCAAAATCGTCGCGGAGAACCGTATTAACTACGCCTGCTACAGCATCAGCGCCGTAAATAGCCGCAGCACCGTCTCTCAGCACCTCAACACGGCTAACGCCAAAGGTTGGGATAGTGTTTGTATTGGCTGAAACAACCGGCACTAGATTTTCTGTCTGGAACCCCGGGTGCAGAACCATGCGGCGACCATTCAGCAACGTTAAAGTATTGCCTGTTCCCAGTGCTCGCAAGTTTATTGAGTTTACATCACCGCGAGCGCCGTTAATACCGCCGCCTGTATTGTTTTCATTAAAAGCAACGAAGCCAACTTGAGGAATGGACCTAAACAGTTCGTCCCCTGAAGCCGCCCCTGTAACGGCGATGTCCGCGCTTGTAATAACCGAAACCGGAAGTGTGTCTGTTATGCGGGCGCCTTTAATCTGTGAACCGATAACCTGAATTTCTTCAATGGCCTCATCCGCAGCGGCGGCGTCCTGCGCAGACGCGCCGTAGCTGACCAGTGGAATTACAGAGGATAATAGAAGCCCCTTTAAGATCGTTGTCGTTTTCATCGTGGTCCTCCCCAGGATATCTAATGACGGCAAACACGCCTGTTGATTTAAGGTACCGTTCTTAGGTGAACTGCGCCATTTCTGTTGACAGACTAGGGTATAACCAAAAGTTATGGGAGATTGACCAAGAAACTCTCGTGCGGCTACGCCCCGTCGACCGGGTGGGCAACAAAATCAGCTATCACAGACCGTGTATGGGCGATAAAATTTTGACACTCTAGCGATATGGGTTCAGATTCTAACGTAAGGGCTTTGATGTTGAATTTTGCCGCCGGGTGGATGCGTTTAATCTGAATTTCCGTATCTGAATTGGACCGCGCTGTAATTTCATCAACAATCGTGATGCCTGCTCCCAGCTCCACAAGCGCCTTAGCCATATGATAGGTTTCAACATTTGCAACGGTGTTAAACTGCACGCCACTTGCTTCAATTTGCTGGGTAAGCAATCTACCCAGCGGACCTCGACCATTAAGTTTAATAAAGTCCGTGTCCTCGATGTCTCGGAGGGTCATTTTTTCGCTGCCAGACAGGCGCATTCCTACTGGGGCAAGACAAACAAACTCACCCTTACCCAGCTCATAGTCTCGAATATTGGGATATGTTGGTGGGTCAAAAACGATACCCAAATCGGTTTTTCCTTCGTTCAGAGAAACCATAATTTCGCTCAGGTGCAGTGTTTCCAGATCAAACCGGGTACCAGAATGGTTCTTGAGGAATGATGCCACCGCCATCGGGACAATATTGAGCCCGAGCGCCGGTGTTACCGCCACCCGAATTACTCCGCCGCTCGCGTGCCCCAAATTTTCAGCTAATCGTTTTAAACTATGAAGATGGGAGTAGACCTTCGCCACTTCGTCGTGCAGGCGGTGCGCTTCCTTGGTGGGCACCAATTTGCCTTTGATACGCTCAAACAGCTGGTATCCCAGCTGGTCCTCAGCATGCTTGAGAACTTTGCTAACCGAGGGCTGCGAGACATTAAGCAATTTCGCGGCATTGCTGATCGACGCGCTAGTATAAACCGCGTGGAAAACTTCAATATGGCGTAACCTCATGATCTAATACCCTTTTCCTTTAACGCATAGCCCTAGGTTATGACAATGTCAAAGAAATGTACTTACGGTACGGCTTAATCATGCGACATTTAGCGGTCTGAACTAAAGAGGGGAACGCTATGTTGCGCATTATCACCGTGTTGATTGTCGGGTTACTAGTGTCGGCAAATGCCAATGCTGCGGAGGCGATATCGGGGCGCGTCCAAGATGAGGCCGGTGCAGCGATTACTGCCAGAATTTCCGTCAACGGCAAACAGCTGACGACACAGCCAAACGGTGATTTTTCTGTGCAATTGGACAATCAGGATATCTACCAGGTTTCATTTTCGGCTGATGGCTTTTATCCTGCTGTGCATACTTTCAGCCGGTACGAGTTATCCACCTCTGAAACAGTGCCAAACCGAATTCCCCCGGTCACCCTCGTGGCAAAAAAGCAAGGTCGTACTCTGATGGTTTTTGGCGGTGACGCCATGATGGGCCGCCGTTTTAGCAAACCCTTTACCGGCGAGCCGGTGTTAATCAGACCTGAAAATAAGGCAAAAGACACAAAAGCAATCCTCAAACACATGAAACCTTATATAGAGATTGCGGAATTTGCGTCGGTCAACCTGGAAACTCAGGTGATCGAAGCCGAGCCAGCATCAAAAGCTCCGAAATCTGTCACTTTTTTCACACCACCTGAAACCATTGACGCGTTGCAATGGGCTGGTATTGACTATGTCACTCTCGGCAACAACCACACCTATGACTATCTGGATGAAGGGTTAAATTCGACGCTCGAGCATCTGCAAAGGCGAGGCATGGCTTACTCCGGGGCTGGCCTCACTGAATCCGATGCGCTTAAATCATATGAAGCGCAATTGGGCGGCAACCGTTATGCCTTTCAGGGCTATGTTGGCTGGACCGGCAGCGCAAGGCCATCGCAAGTAGCGGAAGGGGACGTTAAAGGCGGGCCACCGCTCGGTACTTCTAACCACATTGTGGCTGCCGTATCGCGCGACCGCCAACAAGGTCTATTGCCCGTCGTGCAATATCACGGCAGCCTTGAGTACGGCGAAGAGCCGTCTCTAGACACCGAAACAAGACTGAAGGGTGTGATCGACGCCGGAGCGGTTATGGCCCTGGGGCACCATCCCCACGTTTACCAAGGGTTGGAGATTTATAAAGGCAAGTTAATAGCCTGGTCCCTCGGTAATTTCACCTTTGACCAATATTTCTACACCGCCCAAAAGTCTGCTCTTCTGTATGTTTGGATGGACGGCGAAAATTTCCACCGTGCGGAAGTCGTCCCGATTTACCTGAAAGGCTATGTACCCACGCCTGCGACCGGAGAGATGAGGCACAGTATTCTGAAACGCATTTCAATGCTGTCGGCCCGCCGTGGCACTCATATGGCTGCGTCTGGCGGCCATGCTGTTGTTCAACGAGAACTCCCTCCGTCTTATACGCCAACCACATTGGAATTCAGCCAGCCGCGTTCGGCCGGACCTGACGACGCAATCTTTCCGTTAACTCATTTTCCTTGGAACAACGCGGTTACTGCCATAGCGAGTGCGCCTGAGAACGCACAATATAGATTTGGCAAAGACCTATTGAGCCGCGGTGATTTCGAAGACTATCACAACTTTGAAAGTCCAGACCGAAGCTGGCTTGATCTGACACCCGGTATCGGGATCACTGACAGGGTGGCTTTCAGCGGCACAAATTCACTTGGGGTTGTAGTCCCAAACCATAGTTCAAATGAAACCGGTATGCGGAAATTTACCCGCGCGTTCAAGCCCGGCAGCCCTTCGACAATGACAGCCATGGTAAAAAGCGAAGGCCCGGTGACAGTGATTTTTCTGCTCCAAAAGCGCGGCACACGCGACAGGCTGACTGCGGCGCTTGAAAATAATCCAAAAATTGAGCTGGGCCGCGCGATTGTAAAACCGGGTGACTGGCAACAAATCGCCGTTGACTTCATCAGTCCACGCGTGGGGGCGCGCAGTTTTAGGGTTTTGATCGAGGCTCGAAACGCAAACGGTGAAACAGCAACGGTATATTTGGATGATATAGCGTTGGTGGAATGGCAAACACCCTTCTTAGAAGGTGCAAGCTCCGACACCAATGCATCTGCCAACAACTATTCGCACGTCCAGTTCAAGAATTGAACATGATTCTACGTAAAGGACTGCCATAGCGCCACACTGCTAACGCGGCAATTTACCTTCAACACTCATGCGAAAGATTTCCGCATATTCAATGGCCGTAAACCGGATCGGGTTAGTGCCCGCGGTTGGATCAACTTCCGCCATGGTGCCAATTTTCTCTGCGTCGCGATCATCTATGCCAATTGAAACCAAGGTATGCGGAATTTCGAGGTCCTGTCTGAGTTCCAGCACCCAATCGAGAAAGCTGTCAAAACCAGTGCTTTCAAAACCAAGCGAGCGTGTCAGATCGGTGATGATACACTCAATCGCTGGCCGGTTGGCAACCAGCACATAAGGCATCAGAATCGCATTCAGTAACCCGTGGTGGGCGTCATAAAGCGCGCCGAGCGGATGCGCGAGCGCATGAATGCCGCCGAGGCCGCGCTGGAAAGCGGTTGCGCCCATTGAAGACGCCACAAGCATGTGAGACCGGGCTTCAATGTCACTGCCGTCCGCCACCGCCTTGGGCAGCCAAGCCCTGATCAGGCGCATACCCTCAACGGCAATCCCCACCGCCATAGGATGATAACCGGGCGCGCAGTAGGCTTCCAGATTATGGGCCAAGGCGTCAATCCCGGTCGCGGCGGTGAGTTTGGCGGGTAATCCTACGGTTAATTCAGGGTCTGCCACTACAAGCGCTGGCATCATTTTGGGGTGGAAAATAATCCGTTTAATGTGAACTTCCTCGTCCAGAATAACCGACGCCCGGCCAACCTCGGAACCGGTTCCCGCCGTTGTAGGCACAGCGATGATCGACGGAACCATATCGGCCTGAACACGGGCCCAGTTATCGCCTTCATCGATAAAATCCCACAGCGGCCGGTTTTGCTTGCACACAAGGGCGATAGCCTTACCTGCATCAAGCGCACTACCGCCGCCCACCGCGATTACGCCGTCATGCCGTCCGTCCCTGTATGCGGCGGCACCAGCGTCGATATTTTTGCCGGTTGGATTAGGTTTAATCTCTGAAAAAAGCGCTGGTTTCAAACCGCCCGCACGCAAAGAGACCATAATCTCCTGAAGAAAACCAAGCGCGGCGATACCGGGGTCCGTAACCACCAGCGGGGCAGTCATGCCCAGTGCCGAAGCACTTTCGACCAGCGTCCCGATCCGCCCGGCACCAAAATGATACTGTGTCGGGTAATTCCAGTTACCAGAAAGTTCCATCCCGGAAATCCTTAAATAATCTCGAAGTAACGATCCATTTCCCAATCGGTGATGGCCTTGTCAAACTCACGGACTTCCCACTCACGAGAGGCGGCATAATGTTCAACAAATGCATCACCAAACAGGGTGCGAGCAGTCTTCGACGCCTTTAACCGTGCTGCAGCATCACCCAGTGAGCGAGGCAACTGGCGTTCGTCAGCAAATTTCTGATCATACGCGTTGCCTTCAATTGCAGTATCCGGTTCAATTTTATTCTCGATGCCCCAAAGCCCGCTGGCAAGCGCAGCTGCAACTGCAATATAAGGGTTAATATCCGCCGCCGCGACCCGGTATTCAACCCGCTGCGCAGACGGGCTGCCCGTGATTGCCCTCAAGGCACAGGTGCGGTTCTCAATGCCCCAGCTGGCCTCTGTAGGTGCCCAAAAGCCCGGTATCAGGCGGCGGTAACTGTTGATTGTCGGCGCAATCATCGCGAGCAACTCGGGCATCAACGCCTGCTGGCCACCGATGAAATGGCGCATGGTCTCCGATATTGTATTTCCGGAGCTTTCATCGTGAAAAACAGCGTCTCCTTTAGCGTTCTGCAGCGACAGGTGAATATGCCCGCTCTGTCCAGGCCAGTCGTTCGACCATTTCGCCATAAAGGTCGCCATCCAGCCGCGCCGCTGTGCCAATATTTTGGTGACGGTTTTGAAAAGCGCCGCTTTATCCGCTGCCGCCATCACTTCGTCCACTTTGATTGCGGCTTCAAGCACGCCGGGGCCAGTTTCCGTATGCAAGCCTTCGATCTCCATATCCATGGCGAGACAAGTGTCCAAAAGCTCGCGGTAAAACTCGCTATGTACACTGCTCCTGAGCGCAGAATAGCCGAAAAAGCCGGGAGTGATATTTTTCATGTTGCTGTAGTTTTTTTCACGTACACTGTGTGGTGTTTCTTCAAATAGAAAAAACTCAAACTCACAAGCAGCTTTAGCGCTGAAGCCCATGCTTGCCGCCTTATCCATCACCCGGCGCAGCAGCCCACGCGGGCAAATCGCCTCTGCGTCGCCGGTAAATTCGCCGAGGATCAGCGGCACTCCGTCTTCGAAAGGCATGCGCCGGAATGTTTCGGGCAGCAGCCGCACTTCGGCATCGGGATAACCAGTGTGCCAACCGGTGTATTTTACGTTGTCGTAGAGCTGGTCATTACTATCCCAGCCAAGCACTACATCGCAAAACCCAAATCCTTTATTGAGCGCGGACAATACCTTATCGCGCCCCATATATTTACCGCGCAAGACGCCGTCCATATCAAAGGCACCAACTTTCACATACTGCAGCTGTTCTTTTTCAAGAAGCTTGATAATTTCCCGGGTAGTTTTCATGACGTTTTTCATCAACGTGCCCCCCGCTCAGCTTTTATGCGCATGGCAAACTCTTCCTCAGGCGACAGGATCATCTGGTGGCGTGAATGAACCGCAAAATATATCAGCCCCAGCGCAAACCATATAGCGCAGCCATAAACCCCAATACGGTAATCTTCATTCAGGAATAGGAATGCCAACGTAACCAGCGCAATCAATCCTGCGACAACCGCACCCGCGATACCAAGCGGGCTGACATAGGGCCGCTCGATGCCTGGCATCGCTCTCAATTTTACAAACGCCAGCATCTGCATAATATAGGCAATCACGGCACCAAACACGGCCATATTGAGCAACACAGCGCCTACTGGCACGCTTCCAAAGAACGCTTCGCCGTAATGAATGATCAATGCCACAACAAAACCAATCACGGCACCCGCAATCAGTGCCACATAGGGCGTTTTTCGGGTCGAATGAGTGATAGAAAGCCACTTGGGGAAATAGCCCGCCCGGCTTAGTGAATAGATGTTGCGGCCGTAGGCATAAATGATGGTGTGAAAGCTTGCGATCAGGCCCGCAACCGCCACAAGTGCGAGCAAGGATGCGCCGACGCCGTCGCCAAAAATGGTCTTAAACGCGAGGAACAAAGGTTCGTCCGACTGGCCAACAACAGCTGCACCCGGCGCAATGCCTGCATTCAAAAACAGTGTAAGAAAGGACGCCACGATCAGCGTGAGAATACCCCACAAAAGTCCGCGCGGCATATCGCGCACCGGGTCATGCGCTTCTTCTGCGGCAAGCGGCAATTGCTCGATAGCCAAATAGAACCAGATAGCAAAAGGCAGCGCCGCAGCAATGCCCGTCATGCCCATGGGGAACCAAAGACTGCCGCCCTCTTGCGGCTTAATATCAAGCGCATGTTCCAGTGAAAAATGCGGGATCGCCCCAATCCAAAAAACAGCAAGTATGCCCAATGCCAGAAATGTTATCACCACGGTGAATTTGAACGTCAGCTCGACCCCGATAACATTAATGCCAACAAAAACAGCGTAAGACAGGGCCCACCAAACGGGGTCTGCCAGCTCAATACCCAGCAATGAGTTGAAAATAGCCCCCATGTAGCCACCAATGCCCACCACAATCACCGCTGGCGTCAGCACATATTCCATATTTTCAGCGAGCCCGGTGATGTAACCAGCCCACGGACCCATCGCAGTGCGGGCAAACGAATAAGCGCCGCCGGTGTGCGGCAGCGCAGGCGACATCTCGGCGATTGAGTAACAAAGCCCAATATACATTACAGCGATAATTATTGTGGCCGCGAGAAGACCGCCAAAACCGCCAACGCTTAGCCCAAAATTCCAGCCGAAAAAGTCACCCGAGATCACTGCACCAACACCAAGCGCCCACAAGGACCAGATGCCCGCATAGCGCTTCAGCCCGCGCTTTTCCATATAGCCAGCATCTGCTTTTGAGTATGTAACCGAGCCTTTGTTAGATGCCATGTTGAGCCTCCCCGCCCATTAAGTCGTCGCCAGAAATTCACTCAACACATGTGACACCAATCGTCCCAAAAAAATAAGATCGTTTCGGTCACAGCACCATCCTGCCACAGTTCGATCACCTGTGCAGTAAATTGTGTTTTCAAAAACAAGTTAGGTAGGAGACTGCCTAAAGGATGCCCGGAAGATTCAAACCTTTCTCACGCGCACAATCGATAGCCTCGTCGTACCCGGCATCCGCATGACGCATAACGCCGGTTGCAGGGTCATTCCATAGAACACGACCGAGCCGGCGCGCAGCATCTTCGGTGCCGTCCGCCACAATCACCATGCCCGCATGCTGTGAAAACCCCATGCCGACGCCGCCGCCGTGATGCAGGCTCACCCAGGTGGCGCCTGATGCAGTATTCAACAATGCGTTCAAAAGTGGCCAGTCCGACACAGCATCCGAACCGTCTTTCATGGCCTCGGTTTCGCGGTTGGGGCTGGCCACGGACCCGCTATCCAGATGATCGCGGCCAATCACAACGGGTGCTTTCAGCTCGCCGCTTGCAACCATCTCGTTAAACGCAAGACCAAGCCGGTGCCTGTCACCCAGTCCAACCCAACAAATACGCGCTGGCAAGCCCTGAAATGCAATGCGCTCGCGCGCCATATCAAGCCAATTGTGCAAGTGGGCATCATCGGGCATTAGCTCTTTCACTTTAGCGTCGGTTTTATAGATGTCTTCGGGATCACCTGACAGGGCCACCCAACGAAACGGCCCAACTCCGCGGCAAAACAGCGGCCTGATGTAGGCTGGAACAAAGCCCGGGAAGTCAAACGCGTTTGTCAGTCCTTCGTCCAGCGCGACTTGGCGAATGTTGTTGCCGTAATCCAGCGTCGGCACACCCGCGTGCCAGAAATCCAGCATCGCCTGCACTTGTATTTTCATAGATTGGCAAGCAGCTCGCTCCACTGCCTTGGGGTCAGTTTCGCGCTTCTCTTTCCACTCGGCCATGCTCCAACCAAGCGGCAAATAGCCGTTGATGGGGTCATGCGCAGATGTCTGGTCCGTCACAATGTCAGGGCGCGCACCGCGTTTGACAAGTTCGGGGAAAATATCGGCTGCATTGCCGCAAAGTCCAACTGATTTAGCCTCACCCGATGCTGTCCATTTCTCGATCATGGCTAACGCTTCATCAAGGCTATCGGCTTTCTTATCCAGATACTTTGTCCGGAGCCTAAAATCGATACTATCAGGGTTACACTCAACCGCGAGACAACACGCCCCGGCCATAACAGCTGCAAGTGGCTGTGCGCCGCCCATACCACCGAGCCCGCCGGTCAGTATCCATTTATCTTTAAGGCTGCCGCCGTAATGCTTTCGGCCAGCTTCCACGAATGTCTCGTAAGTACCTTGAACAATGCCCTGGGTGCCGATGTAAATCCATGAACCTGCCGTCATCTGGCCGTACATCATCAGGCCCATCTTATCGAGTTCGTTAAAATGGTCCCAGTTAGCCCAATGAGGCACGATATTGGAATTGGCGATCAAGACACGCGGCGCATTACTGTGGGTTTCGAAAACCCCAACCGGTTTGCCCGATTGAACAACCAAAGTTTGCTCATCAGTTAGTGTTTTTAAAGTGCTGGTGATCTGATCAAAATCTGACCATGTGCGTGCAGCCTTGCCAATGCCGCCGTATACCACCAATTCGTCGGGGTTTTCTGCGACCTCCCGGTCAAGATTATTCTGGATCATCCTGAAGGGCGCTTCGGTTGCCCAGCTCAGGCAGTTGAGCTCTGGGCCCGTCGGGCTTTTAATTTCACGTCTGTTGGACAACGCTTTGGCCACGTTATACCTCCGTCACTAAATTTGTTTGAATGGTGATTTGAATTTCTTCAAGAATATCGGCAAGTATTCTCCTGAGATTCGCAGCTTTTTTCTCATCGTAAGCGAACGGTGGCTTTTCACTTTGTAAATACAGCCGCTGAGCCAGTTCCATTTGAACAGCATGTACGCCCTCATCGGGCTGGCCGTAATGCCGTGTTGTCCAACCTCCCTTAAAGCGCCCATTAACCACATGGCTGTAATCCGCCGCGACGGCACATACTCGTTCAATCGCCGCAGTGATATGGGGCAAGCAAGTGGTGCCGCCGTTATCGCCGACATTCAAATCCGGCAACCTGTCATCAAACAGATGCGGAATTTCAGAACGAATGGAATGACAATCATACAGAACCGCAAAACCGTGTTCAGCTTTAACCCGATCAATTTCAGATTGAAGCGCCCGATGGTAAACACGATGATAGGCGTCCAGGCGCATTGACTTATCGGCTTCTGACAGCGGTTTAAGCCAAATCGCCTTATCGTCAAATGTAGTTGCAGGTATCAAATCCGTTGAATTTTGGCCTGGGTATAGGCTGATACCCTGCGGGTCCCTGTTTGCGTCTATCACGTAGCGGCTAAAATTGGCGCGTACAATGGTGACACCGTCCAGCAAGCCATCGTAAAGGGAGGGCACATGCCAGTCTGTGTCCAGTAGTTGGCGCCCGGTGTCATTCAAATTTTCCCAAATATCGTCGGGAACGAACGTGCCCGAATGAGGCTGGCCCATAATAATAGGGCCGGTGCCGTGTATGACGGTTACTGGTTTCACGCACCAAGCTCTACCGGCGCGATGCTGCCGCCTAGCCTGCTGAGGGTATCGCTATCGTGGGCCAGTTTAGCCAACGCTTCAATGTCAGCAGTGACCATTCGGTCATCCGTAAGCGAGGGACAAACTTCTCTGATATCCCCAATTACCGCCGTAAGCGGTTCACTGGTTTGCAGGGGCGAACGCAGTTCAATCCCCTGCGCAGCTGCCATCGCTTCCACACCGATAATACCCGCCAAATTTTCGTTCATTTCCAACAGGCGCCGTGCAGCGTGGCAGGCCATGGACACATGATCTTCCTGATTTGCTGAAGTCGGTGTCGAATCAACCGAACGCGGATTGGACAGCGACTTGTTTTCGCTCATCAGGGCGGCTGACGTTACCTCCGCGATCATCAAACCGGAGCTCAGCCCAGGGTCCGGCGCGAGAAAGGCGGGCAAGCCAAAACTGAGCGCCGGATCAACAAGCAGGGCCACCCGGCGCTGAGCAATACAACCAATTTCTGAAATTGCTATTGCCGCATTGTCTGCTGCAAAGGCAACCGGCTCAGCATGAAAATTTCCGCCCGAGACAATTTGACCGTCTGACAAAACAAGCGGGTTGTCTGTGGCGGCATTGGCTTCTGTTTCCAGAACTGCACCCACATACCGCAGCTGATCAAGGCAAGCACCAATAACTTGCGGTGCGCACCTCATGCAGTAAGGGTCCTGCACTCGCTCATCACCCTTCTTGTGGCTTCGTCTGATTTCAGAACCCGCAAGCAATTCGCGCAACCGTTTTGCGCAGTCAATCTGTCCACGGTGACCGCGTAGCTGATGTATTTCATCGTGGAACGGCGCATTGGAACCCATCGCTGCGTCAATCGAAAGCGCGGCTGTTGTTAACGAGCTTACGCCCAAGCGCCATGCACCAAATAACCCCGCCAGCGCCAACGCGGTTGATGCCTGAGTGCCGTTAAGCAGCGCCAAGCCTTCTTTCGCCTGAAGTTCAAGCGGTCTCAACCCAGCCGCTTGCAAGGCTGCACCTGCAGCCATTTGGGTGCCCTTGAAAAAGACCTCTCCCTCGCCGATTAACGCTGCTGCCATATGGGCGAGAGGTGCCAGATCTCCCGATGCACCCACCGACCCCTTTGACGGTATCAACGGAATGATGTCTGCTGTGAGCATGTTCATAAGCTGATGAATGACGTCGGGACGCACTCCAGATGCACCGCGCCCCAATGAAAGGCATTTAAGCGCAATGATCAGCCGTACCACATCGGCGGGCAGTGGGTCGCCGACACCGGCGCTGTGAGACCGAACCAGATTTCGCTGTAAAGCGACGAGATTTTCATCGTCGATACGAACAGAGGCCAGCTTGCCGAACCCTGTGTTCACACCGTATATTGCGTCGCCGGTTTTTATGCGCTCCAACAATGTGGCAGCGCTCCTGTTCACCGCTTCAAAGGTGCTTGGTGCCAGCTGAAACGTATCTTCCCTTCGGTATATCTTTTCCAGATCCTTAAGCGAAGTTTCGCCGGGTATAAGAGACAGGGTCATGGCTTCGACTTCCGTGAAATAAATTTGTGAAGAGGAGAACCGCCGATCCAGTAGGACAGGTCAGCTGGGTGATCGACATTCCAGACCGCTAATTCGGCAGCAAAACCAGGAGCAAGTAGACCGTATTCGCCTGACAGGCCAAGCGCCTTTGCGCCATTTCGTGTTACGCCCTGCAATGCCTCTTCCGGTGTCATGGAAAATTCAGTGCAGGCCATATTCATCGCCGTCAGAATAGAAGAAATTGGCGAGCTGCCGGGATTGCAGTCTGTTGCAACCGCCATATCGACGCCGTGCCGACGCAAAGCGCCGATGGGCGGCAATTTGGTTTCTTTTAGTGTATAAAAAGCGCCCGGCAATAGAACTGCAACAGCACCGGATGCGGAAAATTGTTCAACATCCTGCTCATCCAGATACTCAAGATGATCTGCCGATAGCGCACCATACCGCGCGGCAAGCAGCGCGCCCTTTTGGTCCGACAATTGTTCAGCATGCAGCTTCACCGGAAGGCCCAGTTTTGTGGCAGTGACAAAAACTCGCTCGATTTGCGCGGCGGAGAAAGCGATATTTTCACAGAAGCCGTCCACGGCATCAACCAAGTCCTCAGATGCTGCCTGCTTTAAGCCCGGTATGACGATTTCGTCAATATAAGCATCCGCGCGGTCCTTAAACTCTGGCGGAATCGCGTGCGCTGCAAGCCACGATGTTACGATCTTTACAGGCCGTATTGCCTCAAGGCGCCGGGCCACCCGCAGCATCCTTATTTCGTCTTCAATCGTCAGGCCGTACCCGGATTTTATTTCAACAACACCAACACCTTCGCCGATGAGATCATCAAGCCGCCTCAGGGCCAGCGCTACCAGTTCATCTTCGCTCGCGGCACGGGTTGCCTTTACAGTGGACACTATGCCGCCGCCAGCGCGGGCAATTTCTTCGTAGCTGGCACCTCCCAAACGCATCTCAAATTCCCGGGCGCGATTTCCGCCAAAAACAAGATGGGTGTGGCAGTCAATCAAAGTCGGCGTCACCAAATGGCCGCGTAAGTTTTCAACCTCAATGCCCGAATATTCTGGCGGAATCGCATCCACGCTGCCTACCCACGCAATACAGTCGCCGCGCAAAACCATAGCCCCATCATCAATAAGGCCGTAGGCACCCGCGTCCCTTCGCATAGTCGCGAGCCGACATCCGGTTAAAAGTAAGTCTTGTTTCATTCGGGTTGGCAGCTCTTGTTATTGATCCGCAACGTGCTATTATGTATGCACATAATAAAATTGGACGCAAGCATTATGGCTACCAGCATTGCCGCCGCGCAGGCTTTAACTTCCGAAGGTTGGCGAAAAGATATCGTTGTTGAAATCGATGACGATGGACGGATTTCAAACATTACAAACAACCATGATACGCCGACGACCAAGGTCGGCATTCTATTGCCTGCACTTTCAAATGTTCACAGTCATAGTTTCCAGCGCGCGATGGCCGGTCTTGCCGAAAAGCGCGACCCCACCGCTCACGATGACTTCTGGTCATGGCGCAAGGTTATGTATCGCTTCCTAGATATTCTTTCGCCGGACGATATCGAGGCTATCGCGGCCCAAGTGCAAATGGAAATGCTGGAAGCAGGCTTTGCATCCCAAGCTGAATTTCATTATTTGCACCATGCTCCCGGCGGCCAGCTTTATGACCAGCTTGAAGAAACATCTCTTCGGCATTTTGCCGCCGCACAAACCACGGGAATTGGCTATACCCACCTTCCTGTTCTTTACATGCAAGGTGGCCTCGACGGGCGGCGACTTGAAGGCGGGCAACTGCGATTTGGGTGCGACATTGAGCAATTCGAGCACCTATTCACCAACATCAAATCTCAAATGGTCAACCATTATGCAGACTATACGCTGGGTATAGCTCCTCATTCACTGCGCGCCGTATCGGCCGACTGTTTGAACGCCGCTATCGCGCTATCTCCTGACACGCCAATTCATATCCATGCGGCAGAACAGATCGGCGAGATTGAAGAAGTTCAAAACGCGCTTGGCGCTAGACCGATCAGGTGGATTCTAGATAACATGCCTGTGGACAAGCGTTGGTGCCTCATTCACGCAACTCACATGGATAATGGCGAAATTGATGACTTGGCCAAATCAGGCGCGGTTGCGGGCTTGTGCCCCATCACCGAAGCAAATCTGGGCGATGGCATCTTTAATGCGCCGCGTTATATGCACGGCGGCGGTGCCTTTGGTATCGGTGCAGATTCGAATGTAAGGATTGCCCTAAGCGAAGAACTCCGCATGCTGGAAGTATCGCAGCGGCTAAGCGAAAGGCAGCGTGTTGTCCTCAGCGACGAGACTACGCCATCCAATGGCCGGTTTCTCTATGAACGCGCTGCATCTGGCGGTGCTCAAGCCGTCGGGCGGAATTCAGGCCGAATTGAAATTGGAGCGCTAGCCGATCTGGTCGCTCTGGATGAAACCCACCCTTCGATTGCAAGCCTTACCGGTGATACAGTGTTGGATACGTGGATTTTCGCGTGCGGGGGCGAGCTTGTCAGCGACGTTTGGAGCGCCGGCCGCCACACAGTTAAAGGCGGCATACATATGAACCGAGACAAGATCGCCTCGCAGTTTTTACAAACAATAAAGAAACTGAGACTGGCCCTATGACCTCAATATCGCACCATTCTATCCGTCAGTCGCTTTTAGGGCGAATTCAAAGCGGCGAATGGGCGCTAGGCGGACTTATTCCAGCCGAAACAGACCTTGCTTCAGAATACGGTTGTGCACGCGGTACAGTTAACCGCGCCTTGCAGGCACTCGCTGAAGCTGGGCTGGTTGTTCGCAAACGCAAAGGCGGCACCCGCGTATGCCAAATGCCGGTTAGACAGGCCAAATTTGAAATTCCTGTCCTGCGCGAACAAGTCGAATCATTCGGCGGTATATACGGCCACCGCATCATCGCAAATAAGCTGAAAACACCGCCGCCCTCAATCCGGACACACCTGCGCATACCGGGCGGCGTGAAAGCGCTGCATCTGCAAACCGTTCATCTGGCGGATGACAAACCCTATGCTTTTGAAGAACGCTGGGTAAATACCCAGGCAGTGCCGGAGATTCTCAATGCGCCACTAGATAAAATCAGCGCCAATGAATGGCTGGTCAAAACGGTGCCGTTTTCCAGCGGCGATGTGGTGTTTTCTGCGATTAATGCCGACAAGAAAATAGCAAGCGCGATCGGAACCGACGAAGGTGCCGCCATATTTGCAATTGATCGCACCACTTGGCTGGAAGATGAATTCATCACGACCATGAGGCTATATTACAAAGAAGGGTTTCAACTACATTCGCATCTGTAGGCATGAAGCAACAGCCCAGAACGGCGCCTGACTAACATGCACCGCTTCCAGTCAGCTCAAGTGGTTAGTCAACCGAAACAACGCATAAATACGCTACCCAAAATGGGAAACAAGTCTATATTAGTATATATGGATGGCACCCTTGAACATGATATTTCCCGTATTTATGAAGGTTTCAATGAAACCAAGCCTGCGGGACCGGCTTTTTTTGATACGCCGGATTTAGACAATCCATACGACGAAAATGAATGTGTTCTCGTTGAACTCAACGATGAAGTCGCAACCGGACACTGGGAACTATTTCGACACAACCGTGGCCTGCTAATTTGCTTGACCGACGGTATATATCACCAAAAATACCTACAAAGAATTCATCCACAACATGACATTATCACCATACGGTTTGTGCTGTCTGGCAAGTTATCGATCACATTTGACGAAATTGGCACTCTGCACATTCCACAAGCCAGCTCTTCGATTATGTTTACCCGGCAGGACCGGAAATTTGACCTTGAAATCGACGAAAGTCGGCATTTGAGCTCGGTTACTTTTCATTTGCACCCCAACGCCCTCTATGCGGATTTTCAAATCGATCCGAACAAATTTCCTGAGCACTTGCAGGACATACTCCTCGGCCGCGCGGTTAAGAAACATCTGTATAATTTCCCAATAACTCCAGCCATGATGAACAATGTGCTGGAACTGCTAAAAATGCCCTACCAGGGTGCGCGGCGGCGTAAATTCACCGAAGCCAAGTCTATTGAATTGATTTGTAGATTATTTCAAGAGATTGAAGACGACTTCGAAGCCACACCGGTTATTGCAACACCAGCTAATTCCATTAAAAACAAAACCTATGACGCCCAGCGCATCTTGGTGGAGCATTACAAAAACCCACCAACTCTTGCAGAGGTCGCGCGCCGCGTTGGCTTGAACCGCACCAGCTTGTGCAACGAGTTTAAAGCTACTTTCGGCACGACAGTTTTCGAATTTAGCCAAAGCTACCGCATGAACAAGGCACACGAATTACTGCAAGACCGAAACCTCAGCATCTCGCAAGTGGCCGACGAAGTAGGATATGATTATCCCGGCAACTTCACAGCAGCCTTTAAAAAACATTTTGGAAAACTGCCGAAAGCAATTCGCAGCGCCTGAACCGGCAGCTTCTCCTCTCCTTACCAAGCGTTGTAACCATTTGGTTTAGTGGCTTTTCCACATATTTATGATCGCATTATTCATTCGAACGATTGCCTCATTATTTCGATATCTCTTCTGATACCATCGCCGCAGGTTGACCCGCAAACAGCCTTTGACGACCGGAATTTAGTGAATTTGCCTGATAAAAGGCAACCCTTCAGGAGGAACACACATGAAAAGCAATAAACCCCACAGCCGCAGCGGTAAGTCCCTTCTAGGGTCGACTGCATTGGCTACTTGTATGATGATAGCTGGCCTGACTGTGCCGTCAGGCGTGAATGCAGCGACGGCGGCCGACGATGACGAAGCCGTGCCGTTTGATGAGATTATTGTAACAGCACGGAAACGCTCCGAAACGTTGAGCGACATTCCGATGAGCATCAATGTGGTTTCCCAGGATCTGATCGAAAAACTTGGTGCGGGTGATTACACGGACCTGCTGCGCTCGGTACCCAGCTTAACTGCTTACCAAAACGGTCCCGGCCGCACACGGCTGTCTATTCGCGGCATTGCCAACGGCGGCGGGAACGACAATGACACCCAAAATCAGGAAACGGTGGGCATTTATTTGGACGAAATTCCGATTTCTGTTGGTGCCATGAACCCAGAGCTAAGCTTGTTTGATCTAGACCGGGTGGAAGTTTTGCGCGGCCCGCAAGGAACGCTTTATGGTGCTGGTTCAATGACCGGCACGATCAGGCTTGTCTCCAAAAAACCGAACCTGGAAGAGTTTGAAGGTAAAGTCGAAGGCACGCTCGGAACGATTGCGCACGGCGGCGAAAACTACAGCCTGAAAGCCCTCGTAAATGTACCTATTGTTGCCGACAAGTTCGCCGTTAGAACCAGTGGTTACTATGATAAAAATGGCGGTTATATTGACAATATTCTGACCGGCGAAGACGATGTGAACAACGGCGAAGCAAAGGGCGTTAAAGTGGCAGCCCGGCTCCAGGCTTCTGACGCATTAACAATCGATTTCTCGTTTTTCCACCACGACTATTCGGACAATGGCCGCCCTGAAGATCTGGACCGCACTCGGTTCCTGAGCCGCGATTTCCCGTCGTTCGATGGTTACGACGATGAAATGCAGATTTATAACCTCACTATTGACTATGATTTTGGCTGGGCTGATCTTGTTTCCTCCACTTCATATTTCAACCGGGAAGTGTTTAACCGCCGGTCACTGGATACGCTTTTTGCAGTTGCACTACCGCCCGGCATCACACCGCACGAGCTAGTTGACAACACGAATTGGGACACATGGGTACAAGAAATCCGGCTTGCGTCTACTACGGATGATCCGCTGCAGTGGACCGTTGGCGCCTACTTCGACAAAAAAGATGTATTGTATTTGAATACTTTCCCGGTCCCCGGTGCTGATGCCGTGATTGGGGTACCATCCTCGGCATTCGGCGCGCCTGATGACCATCTGTTTTATGGTTTTGATGACCTGACGGTAAAAACATTCGCCTTTTTTGGTGAAGCCTATTATTCGATCGACAAATTTACGATCACAGCTGGCTTGCGCTATTTTAATTGGCGACAGGATATTGAATATTACCAGTCTGGTCTTTTTAATGGTGAAGCCAACAGCGATACACCGCCGCAGGGCAAGACCGACGGTGTAAACCCCAAAATTAACCTATCCTACGCCGTAAATGACGACGTGTTGGTTTATGCGCAGGCTGCACGCGGTTTCCGTTACGGCGGCATTAATGGTTCCATTCCTGAATCAGTTTGCGCGGACGAGCTGGATGAAGTACGGCGCGACGGCGGTGACACACGCTTTTTCGGGCCGGACAAAACATGGAACTATGAGCTCGGCACCAAAGGAACCATGGCGGACGGCAAAGTTTCCATCAATGCAACATACTTCTATGTGAAGTGGGACGACATTCAAACCAGTCGGTCATTTGATTGCGGGTTTGGCTTCCGCGAAAATGTGGGCCAAGCCACTAGCCAGGGGATCGAGTTCGAAATCAACGCGCTTCTCACCGAGAATCTTACGTTTAATTTCGGCACATCCTACATCAGTTCTGAACTGGACCAGGACGTACCAAACCTTGGCGCCATCGAAGGAGACAAAGCACCCTTTGTTCCTGAATTTGCCTTCACCAGTTCACTGGAATATACCCGGCCTATATCGGACACTATGGACGGCTTCCTGTGGACTAATATTCAACATGTGGGCACACGAAACACTGAATTTGACCTTCAGGCCGCCAATAACCGTCGCATGGATGATTATACTCTGGCAAATGTAAGATTGGGCGTAAAATGGGACAATTACGAAATATCCCTGTTTGCCAACAACCTTCTGGACAGCGGCGGTGTGATCCGAGCGCTGCGCCGACCTCCCTTTGACCCGGATGCACGTATTAGGGTTGAGCCGCGCACCATCGGCATTACGGTCCGCACGGAATTTTGAGGGTAGTTTAGGCTCCGGCCTGGAGCACTAAAATAACATGCAAAAAGCGGTGGCTGGAATGGCCGCCGCTTTTTTTGTTGGAAATTGATTCATGGTTTGAATCAATATCACCAGGCATTTCAATCGGGTTTAAAAAGCCACCGCGAACGATGGCTTTATGATTTCAATACCGCTGCTACTGTTACTTAAAATAATCGGGAGCAGCCGGTATCTTTACCTTTTTAGGTGGATTTTTGCGCAGCTCTTTCAACAGGTGTTCCACGGTCGCTTCCAATTGCGGATCACGGCCCTGACGCCACAGTGCGGGGTCAAACTCGACCTCGATATCAGGCTTCATGCCGCTATTCTCCATTTCCCATTCGCCTTCGGTACCGAAGATGGCGAAGTCAGGAGAGCGAACAAAACCGCCGTCCATCAGCTGCGGCAATGCTTGCGCTGCCACAAGCCCGCCCCATGTGCGCTTACCGATGAGTTTACCGGCACCGTCTTTGCGGAAAAACCACGGCATCGCATCACCTCCGGAGCCCGCCGCCTCATTGATAATCATGGCTTTGGGGCCGTATATGGCACCGCCCGGAACAGGAACGGTAATGTCGCCGTGGCGGTAAAAGATATTGGCCAGATGTGACTTCCTGAAGGTTTGCGTCACATAATCAGCCAACGAGCCGCCACCGTTAAACCGCTCGTCCAGCACCGCACCTTGCTTGTCGGTTTGGGCATAAAAATAGCGGTTGAAACTGCGGAAACCAGGCCCGCCTGTGTTCGGCATATAGATATAGGCAAGCCTGCCATCCGAAAGCTCGTCCACCTTGCGGCGATTACCTTCGATCCAATCGATATTGCGAATACCGCGTTCGTTGGCGATAGGTTTAACCATCACCTCCCGACTCTCGCTGCCATCTGCGTTTTTACCAATCTTCAGGCGAACCATTTTGCCAGCTGTTGCTTCAAACACGGCAAAGATATTTTGCTCGGCTGTTAGCTCTCGACCATTGACCGCAAGGATATAGTCTCCAGCTTCAATGTTCAGGCCGGGCTGATTAAGCGGAGCCACCAAGTTGGGCGACCAATTTTCGCCGTTATAGATTCTGGATATCTGGTAACGACCACTATCAACGCCGTAATCTGCTCCCAATAGCCCAACGGTAACGGCGTTAGGGCGAACACTGTCGCCGGCACGGACGAACATATGACCAATGGTTAGCTGCCCCAACATTTCGTTGAATAAATAGGTCAGGTCAGACTGGTGGCGCACGCTCTCAACATATGGCGCGTATGTGCTTACCGCCCATTCCAGATCAAGACCGTGCATATTCTTGTCGTAGAAAAAGTCTCGCTCGCCGCGCCAAATTTCATGAAACATTTGGTTCCATTCTGCTGCCGGATCAACACGCACTTCCATGCCTGCTGTTTTCAACGCCGCGCCGGGCTTACCCAGCGCCTTGGTGGGTGCAATACTCCAAGCTCCGCGGCCCCGGCGCACCAATGCCGATTTGCCGTCGGCAGAAACGTCAAAACTTGCAAAACCACCAGCTAGTTTGGTGACTTTCTGGGTTTTCGGATCAAACTTGTAGATATCCAACGTTGGTGGACCGTTTTGAGCTGGCTTGCCTTCCGCAGCATAAAACTCGCCCGGAGCCCCGGCAAATAATCCGGCCCAAGTTGTGTTGGCTGCTGGCATTGCCACGATACGGTTTAGGATGCCCTCAAGGTCAATCTTCAGCGCCTTTTTTGGCTCTTCGGATTTGGCCTCTTCGTCGTCTTCCACCGCGTCATCGTCATCGCCCTCGGTTGCTTCAGCATCGGGTGCTGGCTCGTCATCTTTTTTCTTCTCATCTGGTTTTTTCGCGGCTGGCTCGTCGTCGCTTTCAGGAGCCAACGGCGACGCTGTGTCTTTGGCAAGTACTGCCGCATAAATAGTGCGGGTGGTGGTCCGGCCCATGCCCGACATGTCAGCGAAGCTGATTTGCTCACCCACATTGGTGCTGGCTGCGAAATAGAGGTATTTGCCGTTTTTGTCGAAAACCGGATACCGGGCATCACTCATGCCGTCGGTAATTTGATGTATTTCACCGCTTTCCATCGAGTAAACAAAAATTGCACGCAACAAATTAGGCAGTTGCTTGGCGTAGGCAATCCAGTCACTTTCCGGCGACCAACTTGCAACCATTGTATCGCCAGCCGACACAATGTTTTTGTCAATGCGAACGGGTGTAGCCTCGCCTTCCACTGACACATCCAAGTACCACATAACATTCCCGTGGTCGCGGAACGAGATTTTCTCGCTGTCCGGTGACCAGACGAGCTGGCGGTAAAACATGGGCGGCAATTTGATTACACGCTCTGCTTCAACCGCTTTCTGGTCGCGGATGTGCAGAGCGTATTCGCCTGTTGCCTCGGAGAAATAAGCAATGGATTGCCCGTCCGGTGACCATGCTGGGTCACGTTCCATCGCTCCTGCAGTTTCGGTGATATTGCGGATGTCGCCTTTTTTCGCAGGTACGGTCAAAATTTCACCGCGCGCCTCAAATACAGCCCGCTTACCACTGGGTGAAATAGCGGCGCCCGCGATGCGGTCACCTATTTTCTTATAGTATGGCCGCTCAGACCCAACGTCCGCATTCAGGGTAATGTCTACCTTGCTGGACGTGCCAGCATTAGTATCAAAAATATGGATGGTGCCAAACTCTTCATAAACAATGGTGCCGTCAGGGCCAGCGCTGGCCCATTTAATATCCATGCCTTCATGATCAAACGCTTGTCGAACACGTTTACGGTTCGTGTCGTATGAAAACAGGCGAAAGTTGCCAATTTTGCTATCGCGGTCGGAGATGAAATATATCTTGTCTCCAATCCACATCGGGTTTTTGTCAGTGGCACCTGCGTCAGGCACTTTGACGATGCTAGAATCAGATAATTTGGCGATCCAAATTTTGTCTTGCTGGCCACCGCGGTATCGTTTCCACGCCAGCTGCCACTGGGTTAGCGGCTCGTATGCAATATAATCACTGTTAGGCGAGTATGAGCCGCGTTCCGCCATCGGGAGCGGTAATTGCTCGGGCAAGGCACTGCCGCTCAGGTCCACAGTGAATAGGCGTACAAAGTTGACATAACTGTTGCGCGGCGAGCTAAGCAACACTTGGCTGCCATCATTGGTCCAGCCGCGTACAATGTCCGCGCCAGGATGATAGGTTAGCCGCTTGGGCGTGCCGCCGTTAATATCAATAACGTAAGCATCAGTGTTGCCGTCATATTCGCCAGTGAAGGCAACTTTGGAACCGTCTGGCGAGAAATACGGCGTGCTTTCATTGCCTACACCCGTGGTTAATTGCTCTGCTTCGCCGCCGCTGCGGCCAACGCGCCACAGATCGCCAGCGTAGGAAAACACCAGATGATTTTCGCTCAGCGTGGGCTCACGGTACAATGTGCTATCCGCTGCAGCCGCTAAACTGCCCAATGATGCGGCAAGCAAACCAACCGCGCCAAATACCGATTTCTTACCAATTGTGAATTTGTTAGATGTGCGTTTCATAAAGCCTCCCAAAGCATCCCATCACATTTGAAAAAATGGTATGGCATATGACAAACAGGCGCAACCAATATGCCCCAAACTAAACTATAGATGATAGGTCGATAGGGCTGACAACAACCTATGGCAGCTGTTGCTCAAGCTCTATTAGTTGACGCGGGTTATTTCCATCATTTCCGACGCACAAAGGGCAGTCCACCCAGTGACACCTTAGCCACCACCCCATCGTTGTCTAAGCTAATGCCCAAAGTACCAGTAACGGGAAGATGGCTATTCTCCGGATCAACAAGCAGGAAACTATTGTCTAACTGGCGCACCAATTCCGTTTGCCCCACACCGAGGGTAGCCATCAGTTTTCCGTCAGTTTCCCCAATGATGAGCGGATAGCTGCCTTCCAGGTCATAGGTGCCCACAAGAGCCGTATTTTCAACAGAAGGATGCTCTGTTTTAGCTGCTTCCGGTGCGTCAGGCTTAGCCTCTGGATGGTACACAGTATATAATTTCTCTGACCAATCTGTGTTGGCGTTGCCGAGCAACAAATCAAACACTTTATACATTAATGCATGTCGGTATTCGATATGGTCACTATTGATAAACACGTAAACGCCGAGATTCTGTTCAGGAATTAGGCCAATGATAGCAGTCATGCCGTTGATGCTGCCGGTGTGCATAGCCACCTTCTGGCCCCTGTAATCATGGACAAACCACGCTAGGCCGTATGCATAATAATCATGGTGATAGCTGGCTGCGGCCGGGTATACGCTGGCGGGCTGAAGTAGCACTTGCGGAGACATCATTTCCTGCAAATTCGCCTCTGAGGCTAGCTGTTTACCTTGCCAGTTGCCACCCGATGTAAGGAATGTCAGCCACTTGGCCATATCATTAGGAGTTGAATTCAACATGCCCGCCGCTTGGCTGTATTCGATGTAAGGATAGCTG
>JAJFIU010000166.1 GCA_021774695.1 Alphaproteobacteria bacterium
GCTGGATGTGGGCACCAATAATGAAGAGTTGCTCAACGACCCGCTATATCTGGGCTATCCCCACCGCCGCCTCGAGGGTCAGCCATATTTTGATCTGGTTGAGGAATTTGTGCAGGCTGTGCAGGACAAGTATCCCAAGGCATTGTTGCAGTTCGAGGATTTCCTCACCCCCAATGCCTACAGTTTGCTGTCGGAATATAAAGACCGAATTTTATGCTTCAACGACGACATACAGGGCACGGCATCTGTCAGCTTGGCTGGCGTCTATGCTGCCACTCGTGGTACCGGCGTTGCCTTCAAAGATTTGCGCGTGATGTTCCTGGGCGCAGGCTCGGCAGCAACAGGCATCGGTGACCTGATGGTCACGGCACTAGAGGTTGAGGGCCTGAGCAACCAAGAAGCCCGCGCGCGGCTAAATTTCATTGACGTCCACGGTCTGATCGTAAAGGGCCGCAACGATTTGATGTCGCACAATCTTCCTTACGCTCACGACCGCCCGGGCATGGGTTTCATTGAAGCCATTCGCGAAATTAAACCCCATATCCTTATCGGCGCCACCGGCGCGCCGGGCACCTTCACCGAGGAAGTAGTGCGGACCATGGCGGAAGTGAACGAGCGCCCGGCGATCTTTGCGCTGTCCAACCCCACATCACGGGCAGAATGTACAGCAGAACAAGCCTACGAATGGTCTGATGGGCGTGCTTTCTTCTCAAGCGGCAGCCCGTTTGCGCCCGTTGAGCGCGACGGCAAAACCCACCGCCCCGGTCAAGGCAATAACGCCTATATTTTCCCCGGCATTGGCCTCGGTGTTATTGCAAGCAGCGCCACACGTATCACCGACGAAATGTTCCTGGTAGCAGCAAGAACTCTTGCGGACATGGTCAGCGACGATGATCTTGCGGCGGGCGCCCTGTATCCGCCCCTGACCGACATTCGCGCTGTATCATCGGCAATCGCTGTGAAAGTTGCCGAGGAAGCCTTCACCTGCGGTCTTGCGACAGAGGAAAGACCGAGTGATCTAAAAAACCATGTTGAGGAATTAATGTATGACCCGGTATATTGACCCTATGAAACAACGATTTTTATTTATCGTTCTTCTCGCGCTTGGGTCCGCCTCAGCGGCGGCTCAGTCAGATGCGCAAGCTGACTATCACGGCCTTTGGTGGAACGAAGACCGCACGGGCATTGTCGAACTTATCGCCGTTGGTGACGGCATTGAGGGAGTTACGCGCTGGGGGGACAAGCCCGACACCGACCGTCACAATCCGGACCCAACCCTTAAGGGGCGAAGCCTGAGGAATATCAAATTTCTTTGGGGCTTTACTTACGAGGCCAAAAAGAACCGCTGGAGTAACGGCAAGGTTTACGACCCAAAAAACGGTAAAACCTATGATGCCAAATTGTCGCTCGCGAAAGACGGTAAGATACTCAAAATGCGCGGATTTATCGGTATATCGCTTTTTGGCCGCACCGCTAAATTCGAGCGCGTATCGCCCGAGGAGTTACCTGCTTCCTTCGGGGTACAGTAAGCCTGCCAACAGCAGCCTTCTGAACCACGACAATTCATGATATCAGTGAAACCCTGCTGATGGCATTATCAAGTCGGCGGCATCATCAAAAGGGGGCTTTTGTGGTTAGGTTTCTCATACGAATTTTAGTTATTTGCATTTTCTCTGTTCCGGCATTTTCTCCGGCATTTGCTCAAGACACCTTTGTCCTGAAGGGCGGCCGTATAATAGATGGGCGCGGCGGCGCACCAATTGTTGACGGCATCATTGTCATGCAGGCAGACAAAATTGTCGCTGTTGGGCCTATAGCCGACACGGTAATCCCCGCAGGTGCTCGCATTATCGACACTAACGGCATGACAATTATGCCAGGCCTGATCGATATTCATGTGCATTTCGATATTTTGGGGCACAGCGACTATGGCCACTGGTTTGGCACCTACGAAGACCGCATGCGCTCGGACATCATGCCAGCCGCCGCCAAAGCCATGCTGATGGCGGGCGTTACCAGCGTGCGCGATCTGGGCGCTGATGTCAGCAATATCTTCTGGCTGAAAGAGCAAATAAATTCTGGCGCAATGCCCGGCCCGCGCACCTTCATTGCAGGCCCATTCTTGCGCAAAACCGCCACTGCATTTGTTTCCGACAATTATAAAGATACGTGGGTGGTGGAAAACCCGGCCGATGCCCGCAAAAAAGTACGTCGGCTCGCGAAAATGGGTGCCGATGTGATCAAAACACAGGATGAAAACCTGTCTGAGGCCGAATTGGCAGCCATCTACGACGAAAGCCACAAATTAGGCCTGCGCGTCGCCTCACACATATATTCAGCAGAAGCCATCCGCACCGCGCTCAAAGCCGGTATCGGCAACTATGACACAATCGAGCATATCGGGGAATATGAAGCCATGGCTTACGACGATGATATTGTTCGCATGATCGTCGACCAGAAGGTGGCCATGGCGGCCACCATTGTCGCCCGCGACGGCCTTCGACAAATAATTGAAAACCCGGAACTGACCGATGATCCGCGCTGGATAAGGGATCTGCCCGCCGACATTTACTTGGATGTGCGCAAATCATACCGGGATGTGGACCTGAGCAAACACCCTCTTTATGACAAAGCCAACAAACATCGTGCCGGGCGCATGTCAAAACTACGCCAGCTAAAGGATGCCGGAGCCATCTTCACTGTTTCAACCGATTCAGGCACCCGCGCCAACCCGCACCATGATGCGATGTGGAAAGAAATGGTACTACTTCAGGCCGAGACCGGCATGAGCAACATGGAGGTGATCGTGGCGGCGACCCGCACTAACTCCATTGTGATGCAACAGCAGGACACAATCGGCACGCTGGAGGCCGGGAAATTCGCCGACATCATCATTGTCGACGGCGACCCGCTGACCTATCTGTCCGACATGCGGCGCGTAAAACATGTAATTAAGGGCGGCGAGTTATTTCATTAAGCCGCAGCAAGCCGGGGGTCAGCGCTAACGGCGCCGCTGATCCAACCGCCACCAAGCACGCGTTCTTCGTGATAGAACACCGCCGCCTGCCCTGCTGAAACACCAGATTCGTGTTCAAGCAGTTCAATGCGTGCTGTTCCATCATCGCCAGCATACAGTTTTGCTTGCACGCCGGGCCGTGTTGAGCGGATTTTGGCAATCACTTTCAGACCGTCTTCCGGGATGTCCTCCCCGATCCAACTAACCTCTTTGACCATTATTTCGCTTGTAAGCAGCCCTTCTTTGGGGCCGACAATCACGCGCTGGCGAGCTGGGTCAAGCTTGAGCACATACAACGGTTCTTCTGTGCCGCCAATGCCAATACCGCGGCGCTGACCGATGGTGTAACCCACGATGCCTTTATGCTGACCAAGAACATTGCCCTCAATATCCACGATATCACCGGGCTCCATCGCGCCAGGGCGCAGGCGTTCAATCACGCTTACATAGCCACCTTCTGGTACGAAGCATATGTCCTGGCTGTCCGGCTTATCTGCGATAGCCAAACCAAACCGTTCTGCGTGCCCGCGGGTTTCGCCCTTGTCCATGCCGCCAAGCGGGAAACGCAGGAAGTCAATTTGCTCCTGCGTACTGGCAAACAGGAAATAACTCTGGTCTTTGCCGTTATCAACACCGCGCAACAAATGCGCCTTGCCGTTTTCACCGACGACACGCTGCACATAATGGCCCGTCGCCATACAGTCAGCACCCAGGTCTTTGGCAGTCGCCAACAAATCCTTGAATTTCACAGTCTGGTTACAGCGCACACACGGGATGGGAGTTTCGCCTTTGATATAACTATCAGCGAAATCTTCCATTACCTGCTCTTTGAACCGGCTTTCATAGTCCAGCACATAATGCGGCATATCCAGCTCTTCGGCGACGCGCCTAGCATCATGGATGTCCTGCCCCGCGCAGCACGAGCCTTTTTTCTGAACAGCAACACCGTGATCATAGAGCTGCAGCGTAATGCCAACCACATCGTAACCCTGCTCTTTCAACAGCGCGGCCGTGACGGAACTGTCAACGCCACCAGACATGGCAACGACAACGCGGGTGTCGGCTGGGGCTCGGTCAAAGCCTAAACTGTTCAACTGTACGGTCATATGTACCAACTCTCTGAATAACCAATACGGCTACACCGTGTGAATGCCGTGTGGATGAAAGGCATATAAGACCGATACGGTCATGAGGCAAGGGATTCCGGTCTAACCACCGGCGGATATTTTGATCCGGCAAGAATCTCCCCATAACCTCTCCGGCCATCAGCCACCGCCGCCAGACACCCCAGAATGCCGCAGTTCTGGCCAATTTTTGAAACTGGCCCGCCCTTTGCTTATTACTGGAGCACACGAATGGCTAGCCACAGAAATGGCGGAACATCGAACCAGTAAGTAACTACAGATGAACCCTGTCGACAATCCTTTGACACAAATGATGCAGGCCTATGGTGCCGCACCTAGCGACTCTGCCGCCGCCCCAGCTGGCATACAAGTTGGCATTCAGGACGCGACAAGCGTAACTGGCACCGACTATCTGACACAGTTTACCGGCTACATTGAAGGTGCGGATGCAGCTGAAGGCGCTCTCCCCAGCGCCGCTTTCGCGGACTTGGCCAAAAACCGGGCACAGCTGGTACACGCAGTGCAAGCGGGTGCTGCCTTTGCAGTAGACCCTACGGCTGCCGTCGCGCAAACAGGCATTGCGGTTCACGCTCTGTCGTCAACCTCAACTGCACTCCAACCACTATTGGTTGACGGTGACGGAATAACTCCTGAACTTGCCGAAGCCTTCTCGCTGGCGGTAAATTACCGCACCGCGACACCCGCCGCGTTGTCGTCAACCGATCTAAAAGCTTTGCAGTCGGCTGCACCAGCAGACTTTGCCTCGCTTTCGGCCGCTCAGGTAACCACAGATGCAGTAAGCCCGTCAGGCACAATATCATTAAACCCAATAGCATTGCCGCAACACGGCCCTGCGCTGGGACAGTTTTTACCCACGTCTGAATTGAAGTTTCTATTTAACGAAACCCCCACTATTCCTGCGAGTGCGGCGAGCGGCGACCAGGCACTGTTAACCGGCCCTGTCTTCGGTGCTAATATTCCGGTTAATCCCGCCGCACTGTCAGGCGTACCCGTTGTTCCTCAAGGTGCTGGCGGATCTCTGGCAGATATAATTACACCGACAACTGCAGCACAGGCGCCAGCACTCACAGCAGCTGATGCACCGACCGCATCATCGCTGAGCAATACACCGACCATAGGCGAGCATCTGATCACCCCGGACGGAAAGTCGCTGGCTTATGAAGGCGGCAACGAGGCTTCCCGGGCCAACGCGATGGCAGCAAAAATACCTGCTCACGGTTTACAGCAAAATATTGACCCCGAAATTGACGCTGATGGCCAAATACTTGCGGTGAACCAAAAAGCACAGAACTCGACCAATGCCCAAGCGGCTGCCGCAGCACTAACACCTGCAAGAGCATCACAAATTGCTCAAGCCCAAGCTCATGCTAATGCCCAGATTCAAACTGAAACACAAGCTCCAGCTGTTGCAGCATTGACCCAGCCCACGTCAGAAAACGCAACTAAACGCGAACCTTCAAATGGGGCAGGCAAATTGGCGGATGACTCAACATTAACAAAAGCGCCAACTATGCAGCCAGCGCTAGCAGCGGCAACCGCAACACGCGGAAGCACGGATTGGACTTCCCCCTGGATAACACCAGAACGAGCAGCGGGATGGCCGGACGGTTTCGCGACAAGTCTTGTATCCACTGGTCTAGGTGGCTTGATGGGCACCAGCAACGGCTTGTCCAGCATGAGCTTGATGGGCGGACACCCTGGCGCAACACTGGGCGGCCATGTCACTAAACAATTGAATCTCAACCTTACCCGCGCGGTAAAAGCTGGTGAACAAGAATTTTCCATGCGTATGGACCCGCCTGAGTTGGGCCGAGTTTCTGTAAAACTGCGGTTTGACCAGAACGGTTTGGTCAAATCCCAAATTATGGCTGAACGTCCTGAAACACTGGAATTGTTGCAGCGAGAAGTTCGCGGACTGGAACGGGCAATCGAAGCTGGCGGCCATAAATCAGAGCAAGGCAGCATCAGCTTTTCGCTGGACAGCGGTGGACAGGAAAGCGCTGGCAAGGCTTTTGCCGAAGCCATGCAGCAAGACCGACTAAAAGAAGAAATTGAAGGTCGCTCCGGTGAGCAAAGCGATGGTGCATTCACCGACGGCGATATGGAAGAAGTCGAGATTGATCTTGATGAAATACTAGCTCATGTCACGCCGGAAACCGGCCTTGATGTTAGGGTATAGAGGAAACAGCCATGATTGATGCAATTACAGCAGCTACAGCAAACGGTGCCGCAGCACAGGACGGCAAGAAATTAGCCGATGATTTTGATGATTTTCTGGTCCTGCTGACGACCCAACTGCAAAATCAGGATCCTTTGGACCCTATGGACAGCGGCGAATTTACCCAACAACTAGTGTCCTTCACCGGTGTTGAACAGCAAATTCAGGCTAACCAAAACCTTGAGCTTTTGGCGAACTTGTCCCGCCTGCAAAATCTGGCAAGTTCAGCCAGTTATTTGGGCACAGATGCCCTGACTGTCCGGGACCTGGGCGACCATAATGGCGACGGCATCAAGTGGCAGTATCAAAATACCGCTGTGACCGACCAGCTAACGCTGGAGGTGCGAAATAGCACCGGCGATCTGATTTACTCGAAAACTGGCGATACCAAACTTGGCACCCACGAGTTTAACTGGGACGGCCTGGACGCAGCCGGCAACATGGTTGAAGACGGCAACTATAAACTCGAAATTATCGCCAAGAATAGTGATGGCAACGAACTTACGCCGAATATCTTCGTGCAAGAAACAATCACTGCCGTAGACACAAGCGGATTTGAACCTGTGTTTACGGTTGGGCCGAACGCGGTCGGTCAAACTGAAATTCTAGAGCTGATCTATAACGGTTAGCCAAACGAACAACCGGACCGAAGCGTCCGGCCATGCTTCAACAGTCCATTGATGTGACTGAAGAAAACAACGAGCAGAAAGCCTACAATACTTAAAACGCAAAAGAGTGTAGGAGAAGTAAAATGGCATTCACCGCTTTAGCAGCAGGTGTTTCGGGACTCCAGGCCTTTACCGAAGGCGTTGGCGTCATTGCCGATAACATAACAAACGTAAATACAATCGGGTATAAAGAAACCCGATCACGATTTTCAACCCTGGTGACGGAAAACTCGTCCCTTTCAACTTATTCGCCGGGCGGCGTGCGGGCATTTTCGCAAACGCTGGTATCCAAGCAAGGTTTGTTGCAGCCATCTGGCTCAGCGACGGATTTGTCAGTTGACGGCGCCGGTTTCTTCGTCGTGCGTAATGCGGACCAGGCTGAAGACCAGTCGGGCGAGTTTCTTTACACGCGGGCCGGGGCATTTACCCAGGACTCTGAAGGCTTTTTCCAGAATACTGCAGGTCTTTACCTCATGGGCTGGCCGCTGGATAACACCGGCGCTATTCCGTCAAACCAGAATGACCCTAGCGAACTGGTGCCAATTAATATCGGTAGCTTAAACGGTTTGGGCGACGCCACATCGGAAGTATCGCTCAGAGCAAACCTGCAGGCCAGTACGTCGGTATTTGCTGGCACCTATACGCCCGGTGAAATTGCCGACGGCACTGTGACACCTGATTTCGAAACTAATTTGCAGATATTTGACAGCCTGGGCCGGTCGCAAACAGTAGTGTTTTCTGCGGTAAAAACCGGTGTCAACGAATGGGGTTACGAACTGACTTTCGATGATGCGTCGTTCCTGGACTCTGGCACGCACACGGACGGGTTAATCGGGAGCGGTGATCTAAACTTCAATCCTGACGGCTCAATAGACCTGTCGACGAGCACCTTGAACGACGTGTTCGCGGGTGCGGCAGTTACTCTGCCCGGCGGCAGTTTAACGTTCGACTATACGACGACCGGCGGCGTGGAAGTAAGTGATGGGTCGTTTTCCCTTGATTTTGGCACCGACGGCGCAACGAATGGATTTTCACAGTTTGACAGTATCTCAACTCTGATTTCTTCCAGCGCAGACGGCGCATCATTTGATAATGTCAACGGCGTATCTATCGGAGAAGATGGTTTCGTAACAGCCTTGTTTGATAACGGCCTCGCCCTTGATGTGTTTCGCTTGCCGGTTGCCATTTTCCAGAATCCAGACGGCCTGACCCGTCGTCAGGGCAACTCGTTTGGCATTTCTGACTTCTCAGGCACCTTTGCCCTGCAAAGAGCCGGTGAAGGCGGTGCCGGGAAACTTGCTCCTAACTCGCTCGAGCAGTCAACGGTTGACCTTGCCAACGAATTCTCGGAATTGATTAAAGTTCAACGAGCCTTCTCGGCCTCGACCCGGATCATCACAACGTCTGATGAAATTCTGGAAGAACTAACCAGACTGTAGTGAGTCCCTAACGCTTCTTTTGCATGAAGCGGGTGGCCGATTGGCCACCCGTTTTCAATAAAAGTGTCAAAAATTTCCGTTCGACATCAACAAAATTAGTTACAATTTTATCTATTAGGTCTTTGTTAAACTGCACATCGTAAAATACGCTAAGTCATTCAGATCAATATGATTCGTGACAATAACCAATAAGGCCAAAGAACGCTTTTATGACAGTTGCCGCTAAAAATATTACCTTACCAGCCAATGACAATTCGACCCTTGAGAGGATCGACCTGCCAAGCCCCGACACAAAGCGTTGGGTGGCACGTAGGAAAGCCCAGGTAGTGTATGCAGTGCAAGCAGGTGTCATTAGTTTAACCGATGCCTGCGAACGATATTCATTGTCCGTTGAAGAGTTTTTATGCTGGCAACGCGCGATCGAAAATAACGGTATTCTGGGCCTTCGAGCAACACGGCTGCAAAAATACAGGGCAGAGACTATGACTGTCCCAGCGAAGATATAAACCACCCTTAAAATTAAAATCAAAAAGCGCCTTTTCCGGGCTGCATTACACTTTTCTAGACAATTGAGAATAATAATAGGCAACTTTTGCCTAGATTTAACGATCTGTTTACCTTGATCACGTATTTCTCAACCAACGACTAGAAAAACGATGCTTTAATCATAAAAACCGGAATGTACGTTGGATAGTTTAATACAATTTTTGCGAAACCTGGGAACTGGCAGGCTAATTCTTATTTCCCTCGTCGGCGCTGGCACACTCGCTTTCTTCTTTGTGGTGGTTGGTGGCCTTCGAACCTCGCCCATGACAGCCCTCTATACTGATCTGGATCCTGCGGACGCATCGACAATCGCCCAGCGGCTGGAAACAGATGGGATTCCATACGAAACAACCGCCGGAGGACGCATCGTAAGGGTTCCACAAGATCAGGTGGACAGACTACGATTACTTCTGGCTGGCGAGGGTCTTTCCGGCGGCGTGATCGGCAAGGAAATTTTCGACCAGGAATCTAGTTTT